>JBDRLK010000586.1:0-5035 GCA_043813155.1 Pseudomonadota bacterium
CTTCTTGATATTCATTTTCGTCATGGCAATGGGGAACTTCTGGTTTTGATTCTTGATCTTGACCATCAGCTTGACGAGAGTGTCCAGTCCTATCTGCTTCAGCCTTATTTCGGCCGATTTTACGATCCATTTTTTTCCGATCGTTTCATCCGGCAGGTCCCTCGATTCGGGTATCTCGATCCCGATTTCCCCGGCAAGCTGCTCCAGCGTCCCGAGAAGCTGGGGCGGCTCCTTGTCGAACCGCGCCTCGTCCATTTTTTTGAGCGTCGACTGCTCCTGCAGCTCGTCTTTCTTGCTCTCGATGGCGTCGAGGATCCTCTCGTTCTCCCCGATGGCGGAATCGAGCTGGCTTGTCTTGCGCTGGACGAGGGCAAAGGCGACGGCCGCCACCGTGATGCAGAAGATGGAACCCAGGGCAACGAGCATGATCTTTTCCCTGTCCGTCATATTGCGCAGGCGCTGCTCGATGTTGCCTATGGGCATGTCGTCTCCATATCGAAATTGTACTTCTGCCTGCTGTCCTGGACGGACAGCGTGGTTTTTCCCTTGCTTATCGCTTTTATGCAGTCCTTGTATTCGATCAGGGCTTCATAAACCTTGTCCCTGTCGCTGATGGAGTCCACCATCCCCCTGATCCTCCACCTTTCGGGCCGGATATCGAGCTCCTCGACGTCGTGCACGACATCCTCGGGTATCGCTTTGCTCATGAACGTGAGGATATCGAAGGCGTCGGCTTTGGGCACGGGATTTTTCGATGCCGCGGATTTCTTGATCAGCAGCTCGGCGCGGCTGAAATCCGTTATTTCCTCGCCCGTGATCTGCGCGGTTATTTCACCGAGGCGCTGGTGCTGCTTTTCAATGACTTTCTCCAGGGAGGCAATCTGCGCCGTCGAGAAAAGAAGCCACCCGATCACGATGGCCGCCACGGCGGCGACGGCCCTCGTCCACCTTTTCTTCGCGACCGATCCCTTCCCCTTGGAAACAAATTCCCCCTTCCTGAAGTTGAGCTTCTGCCGGCCTGCCGCAGCCGCGTCGCCGGCAAGGGTTCGCACGCGCACGAACGAGGCGGCGCCGGGGTCCTCGCCGCCCATGCGGACGGCTTCGACGTTCAGCGATTCGCGAAAATACCGCTCGATGCCGCGAAGCTTCGCGCTGCCCCCGCACAGGAGCAGGGTCTGGGGAAACTTTCCGTGTTTCGACGAATAACTCAGGATGGAGTGGCGAAGGTCGAGAACAAGGGAATCAACGGCCTGCCTCGTCTGCGTGAGTATTTTCTCTTCCATGCTGCCGGCGTCCACGGGGTGGTCGGCAAAAAGGGCCGCGTACTGCTCCTTGATGCTCTCGGCGTGCGAGAAGGTAATGCCGAGGCCGGCCGCGATAGCTTCGGTTACATTTTTCCCGCCCCACAGGATGGAGCGGAAGAGCTGCGGCTTTGCTCCCTCCATGAAGACAAGCTCGGACGACCTGTGCCCCATGTCGAGAACAACCACGGGGCCGAAAAGGTTCGGCCCGGATGCCTGGGTCCGGACATATGGATAAATTGAAATTCCGCAGGTGATTTCAGCGGGGTCCGCGGCTTTTGCGGTGAGAAGATCGATCATGCCGCGCAGCATGTCCTTGCGCGCGGCGGCCACGACGCATTCGACCATGTTACCGTCGCCCGCCTCGCCCTGCGGAGCCGCATCGACGATGAACTCGTCGATCTCCACGGGCAGCTCGTCCTCGATCTGCAGGGGGGCGACCTGATCGAGGCGCTTCAAGGCTGCTTTCGGGACGCTGATGAAGCGGGAGAATAGGTCGCGGCCCGAAACGGCCGAAAACACGACTTCGGGCTTGATGGGCAAGGCAAGAAAACACTCTTCCAGCGCCCTCTCTATTTCCGCAGGAGCGGCCAGGCCCCTGGCATCGAGGTTGTACCTGACCTCCTTCAGGTCCGTGATCTTAACCGTCTTGACGCCGATTTTCCCCAGGGCCACCTTGAGGCTCCAGGAACCGATGTCCACTGCTGCTGCGAGATATGCCATCAGTACATCTTCCAGTAAAGTATGGTTCCCCCGTTTATTGCCCGTGCTCCCCTCGTGTCGACAACCGTCCATATCCTTTTTCTGGCCTTCCCGACTTCGGCGGTGGCGAAAATCGAGAAAACCCATGAATCAACCGTGAGGTACTTGTTGACTTCATCCGCGTTCATCGCCATGCCGGGAATCCCCTCGACGCCGCTCCCGACGTTTTGGATGAACCTTCCCGTGTTGGCAAAGGGGACGCCGAGCAGGCTTCGCACGTCCATCATGTATTGAATCAGGTTCAGGATGTTCTCCATGTTCATGGGATTGCACTGTTCCGCCGGGTTCTGGGAAAGAGAGCAGAGAACGGCATAGAGCACCATGGGGTCCGCCGTGTTGACGTTGATCTTTCCGCTTCCCCACACGGTCAGCGACCTCGACTCGGGATGATCGGGCTCGGGATCCACGAAGGCCGTCCAGAAGTCGTCTGTCACACCCTTGACGAGATGAAGCTCTTCGATATCGTCGAAGGCCGCGTTTTTCAGGCCCATCGACGTTTCCCCGAGCTTGTACGCGTTGGCTTCCGGGAATCCCCTGGTCCCGTAGGCTGTCTCGTCGGTGTCGACGTAATCGATGATCGCGGCGACCATTTCTTCCCGCGTCATCGTGTCGCCCTCCTCGTCCGGCGTTTCAAAGATCTCGTCGTAAACGGGCGGGCCCATCAGCGCCAGGAGCTGCCGCGCCAGCAGTTCCTGCCAGGCGGGTCCCTGGACCGCCATGTTCAGGTTTATCTTGCTCGCCTCGTCCACAATGGCGACCTGGATGTTGCCGCCGAGGTTGCCGAATCCCGCCGCGCCGTCCATGCCCGTTCCTATGACGGAGCCCACCATCTCGAGGGCCGCGGGGTCGTTGAAGGCCAGAACGAAATAATCGGCAAACTGCCATAGGGGCGGCGGCCTCATGCGGAAGCGCTTCATCTCATTGGAGATGACCCCCTGCACGGCCAGCAGCAGGCGTGACAGGTTGACGGAGGAACGGGCAAGGTATTCCGCCCTGATCTCGTCCCTGATGTTGAGCGTTCCCATGGCGTGAACCTGCGTAACGCGAATGAAATCCGTGGCGAAAATCGTCAGTATCGCCACTGCGACGAGAACCATGATAAGGGCAACGCCGCGCTGGTTCGTCGCGCCATCGGAGGTCCTTTTCTTATGTGCCTTATCGTTCATGTTATTCAGCGCGCCAAAGGGCGCGCAGCTACACCCCACAGAGGGGTAGGGGAGGCTTTAGCCTCCCGTGAATATGACAGGCATCTGCATGTCCAGCGTGACCTGAGTGGCGAAATCCACTTCTCTGCCATATTCGTCGTGAACAGTCAAATAGACCCTCACCTGGAGGGGGAGCCTGCCCTGGAAACTCGTGGCCTGCGAAGTGTCCCACTCCTTTTCCCACTTGTCCATGGCCACGTCGTAATATTCCAGGTCGAAGCTCACAACGTCTTCCACGAGCACGGTGTATTTGCCCCCCCTTTCGGGCCTGTCGTCGACGCGCGTGGCCTCTCTTCTCACGAGGTTGTACGTCCCCTTATCTTCATTGTCGTCCTCAACGCTGAACCCCACTTCGCACCTGTCGCCTTCCTTGGCGTTCAGGAACCTTCGCTGGTGGGAGAACGTCGTGAAATCGAGCGTGTCGGGGTCTTCGTTCCTCCCGAGGAAACCGGCCTGCTCCGTGAAGCTCGATTTCTCGACCGGCCCAGTGTTCCTGGACAGGTGGGCCATGCTCAGGTCGCCGGCTATCTTTTCAAAGGCCACGGAGACCTGGTGATAGCGGTCCAGCGATTTCTCGATGACCTTCCTGTTGCTGCTGGACTGTGAAAAGGCGCTCCAGATCAACGTGGTGATAACGGCGAGGATGGCCAGCGCGATCATGACCTCCATCATGGTCAAGCCGGCTTCTTTCCTGTGTCCAATGCTTAGACTCATATCATGCTCTAAGGCGTCTTGTAGCCGCCCGTCGGATCGGGCACCCCCGTGCCCCCGCCGCCGTCCGGCCGCAGGACGTTGTCGAGCTGGTCGAAGCTCAGGGGCGACTGCGGCTGGATGCCCTGGATTATGTCCTGAAGGATTCCCATCTGGAGCAGGGGCCCCATAGACCCTTCCCCGGGATTCGAGACGAACTGGGTCACCGTGAGCTCCTTGTCTTTCGACCGTTCCTTCCACTTGACCGTGACGTCGACCCTCCTGATCGTGCCGGTGAGCAGATCGTTGATCATGGGAATGAGGGCCGACAGGACACCCATGCCCCCGATGGAGGACAGCTGCTTGTCGATTCTTTCGGCCTGGAAATCGCCGATGAAGCCGGACAGGGAATCCTTTGTCATGGCTTCGCTCATGGCGCTCTCCACGTCGATCATGGAAGGCAGCTCGGTCCTCGTAATCTGCCAGTCGCACGTAAAGTTGTCCGATTCATAGATCTCGCAGCATTCCCTTCCGGATTCCGATTCGTCCGACTCCGGGAAGCCGTCTTTGGCGAATTCGAGCTCCACTTCGCTCATCTTGCACCTGGCCAGCATGTTCGCCTTCGTTATCCACTTGGCATGGTTGCTCATGGTGACGCTCTGGATCTGGCTCGAGAAAACGGCCGTCAGGCTGAGGGCGAGGATGGCAACGGCGACCATGACCTCGAGCAGCGTGAACCCGTGGAGCGCAGCCCCCATTCCAGAGCGGGTAGGGGAGCCTTCAGGCTCCCCGGCTTGTTTTCGGCGCGCCAAGGGCGCGCAGCTACACGGGAGGCTGAAGCCTCCCCTACCCACGGTATCAGGTCGATGCCGCTTAAAAAAACGCTTCATCCTCGTCTTCCTCTTCCTCCATGGCCGGTACATAGGGATAATCGTAAATCCTTGTCCTTGCGCTGTAGGGCAGGATTTCGACCGTGTAGATCTCGCCGGATTTATCCTGGAGCTGAATTGCCGTGTTGTCGGCCGTTACGTCCGGAAAAAAATAAATGTACACCTTTCCTTCTATTCTTTCATCTTC
>JBDRLK010000587.1:0-14762 GCA_043813155.1 Pseudomonadota bacterium
GGAGGAAGCGAAATGGGAAAAACATGGACGCGGAAAAAAAGCTCGTTGCGGAATCTTCCATGCTTGATCTCGCCTTTCAGGTCCCTGTTCGTGGCGCAGATCAGGCGGAACTCGCTCCTGCGGTCCACAACGTCGCCGAGCCTGCGATAACGCTTCTCCTCGATCACCTTCAGGAACTGCGACTGCACGCCCATGTCCATGTCGCCGATCTCGTCGAGAAAAAGTGTGCCGCCGTCCGCCACGTCGATCAGGCCCCGCTTGTCCTGCACCGCGGACGTGAACGCGCCCCTGGCGTGGCCGAAGAGCTCGCTCGCGAGGAGCTCACCCCTGAGGGCCGAGCAGTTCACCTCCACGAAGGGCGAATCGTGTTGACCCCCCCCCGATCGTGTATCCATCGGGCCAGGCGGCCCTTGCCGGTACCGGTCTCGCCCTGGAGCAGCACGGCCGAGTCGCTCGACACAGCGATACTTGCCGCGTCCATGACCTCCTCCATGGCCCTGCTTTTTCCGACAAACAGGCGCGTCCTCTTTTTCGTGCGCTCCTGCGTGAGCTGCTTGCGCCTGAGAGAGCCGAGCTCCAGGCACTTTCGAAGGTAGATGTCCAGGTCCTTCATGTTCACGGGCTTGGTGAGGAAGTTGTCGGCCCCGCTTCGCATGGCCTCGACCGCCGCCGCCACGCCTCCCACGCCCGTGATCACGATGACGGCAAGGTGGGGCCAGCCCTTTCTCAGCTCCGGAACCCACGCGAGCCCATCGCCGTCGGGCAGGCTCAGGTCCAGCAGGATGGCATCGAAGCGGTGCGAGCCCATGGCCTCCTGCGCCTCGGCCAGTGAAGGCGCGGACCGGACGCCGTAGCCGCTTCTCGAAAGAAAGCGCGTGAAGGCCAGCCGGATGGCCTCCTCGTCGTCAACGAGCAGTATGCTTGGTTTCATTATCTTACCCCCCCTGCCGCCGGCAACATGATTTCAACCGTGCACCCGGGCGGAGGATCGTTGTTGTATAGTACCACGCTGCCCCCGTGGTTTTCAATGATGCGCCTCACAATGCTCAGGCCAAGGCCGGTCCCTTTTTTCTGGGTGGTGTAAAAAGGCTCGAATACCTTCTCCAGCCTGTCTTCGGGGATGCCGGGGCCCCTGTCCTTCACGCACACGCAGTGAATGCCCGTTTCCAGTGTGCGCAGGGAGACGCTGATCTCGCTTCCCGCCTGGCTGTGCTGCGCCGCGTTGTCCAGCAGGTTGAGGATGACCTGCTGGACCCTGGCCGTGTCGGCGTTCACCGCCGTTGTCCCCGAGTCCCGAGGGAGATCCAGACCAACTGCTTTCCCACAGTCCGGATGGGACTGCTTCCACAGCTCCACCGACGACTGGCAGATTTCCGAAAGAAACTCCTCCTGCATGGCCGCTTCATCGGCCGGCTTTCCCAGGTCCAGCAGGTCGCTCATCAGCCGCGAGAGCCTGTCCACCTGGCCGCGGATGTGAGCAAGGTACTGCTCGTGCTCGGGAGCATCGCCCACGTCCAGGCACAATGCCTCGGTCAGCGACATGATGGCATTGAGCGGGTTTCGCACCTCGTGCGCCACGCCCGCGGCCAGGCTGCCCAGGACCTCCATGCGCTGCGATACCCGGAGCCTGGCCTCCAGGCGCTTTCGCTCCGTGATGTCCGCTGCCTGGACGGCGATGCCGCCCGTCGTGGGGTACGCGGATATTTCGAACACATACGTCTTGCCCTTGATGGCGTACTCGTTTTCAAATGTCCGCGATTTCCGGTCCTTCAGCACGTCCTTGTAAATATTCACGGCCCTCATCGTGGCATCGCCGCCGCCAAACAGGTCGATGATTGATTTGCCGATGGCGTCGGCCGCCTTGATTCCGGTAAGCTCCTGCGACGCCCTGTTCCAGTAGGTGCAGCGCAGGCTCGAGTCAAGGGCGAAAAACGGGTCCGTGATGCTGTCGGCAAGGTCGCGAAAGCGCCTCTCGCTTTCGCGAAGCGCGCTTTCAGCGCGCCTGCGTTCCGTGAGGTCATGCACAACGGCCATGATGGCCTGCTCGCCCTGATAGTCCAGCATGCGCGCCACGATCTCCACCGGGAACTGCGTTCCATTCCTGCGCCGGTGCACGGCCTCAACGGTCAAAGTCTCGCCCGCCCACAGCTTTTCCTGGTTTTTTTTCATCAAGCCGTGATAATCCGGGTGCACGATGGCCCGGGCCTCGAGGCGCAAAAACTCCTCCCTGCCGTAGCCGTAGCGCCGGAGCAAGGCCTCGTTGCAATCCAGGAAAATCCCTTTCTTGCCGTACACCAGGATCGCGTCATCGATGCTGTTAAAAAGCTGCCGGTAGCGATGCTCGGATTCGCTCAATGCCCGCTCGGCCGCCTTGTGCTCCGTGATGTCCCGGGCGTGAAGAAGGACGAGGTCGGGCTCCACAAAGGCGAAGGTCAGTGAAAAATGCCCGGCCTCGCCGGAACCCGCCGGCCGGACATCTCGCTCGCTGCTCATAACACCCTTCCCGGCCGCGCAGCGGTTGAAGTCATCGATGATCTCCGGGCTTTCCCTGAATATTTCTTCGAAGGGCTCGCCCATGCGCTCGACCGCGTCAAGCAGCGCCGAGGCGGCGGCCGCGTCGTTGTAATCGATGAGGTTGAATTTCCCGCCGAAGAGCTGCCACGTGTAGATCGGGACGGGGATGCCCTGGTACAGGGCCCTGAGCGTCTGCTCGCTTTCGAGAAGGTCCTGCTCGGCGCGCTTGCGGTCCGTGATGTCGACGGCCATGGAGCGGCTCTCGACAACGTTCCCGTCATCGTCCATCACCGGGCTGACCGAGAGGCTCACCCACACCGGGCTGCCGTCGGACCGGCGAATGAGAAGCTCCTCGCTGCTTATGACTTCGCCTTTTTTATACCTTTCGAATACCTGCTTCGCTCTCCCCTTTCCTTCAGGGGATTTATCGTACAGGTCGAAAACATGCATGCCCGCAAGATCCTTGTTCGAATACCCGACAAGCTCCGTCATCATCCTGTTGAATCGCCTGATGATTCCGTCAGTTCCGACGGAGCAGTGCGCAATGGGGGCGTTCTCGTAGAGATCGAAGTACTTGTCACTGCCTTTTTCAAGCTCCTGAGCGAGGCGCCTTTGCTCCGTAACGTTGCGCACGATCGCAACCGAGCCGTCATAGCCGCCGTCCCTGATTATTGGCGAAATCCTGGCGGAAAACCACTGCGCGCTACCGCTGATGTCGAGCGAATAATCAAACCCGGCCGTCTCGCCCAGCCTGTTCTTTTTTATGGCCTCGTCAAGCTGCCTGCCGACGGCCGGAGGCAGCACGTCGGAGTATTTTCGGCCGATCAGCTCCTCGGGCGGCCTGTACAGCTGCTCCCTGGCCGCCGTGTGGTACGAAGCATACCTCCCCTCCGTGTCGAACACGAAGATCAGGTCCTCGACGGACGCCAGCACGTTTTTCAACCTGCCCTCGGACTCTTTCAGCGCCTCCTGGGCCTTCCACAGCTCGGAGGTGGCATTGTCCAGGGTTTCCTGTTTTTTGTGCGCCTCTTTCAGCTCATCGCCGGGTTTTGATGTTTTTTTCTTTTTGTTCATTTTTATCCTGCTGAGGGCGCGACTATCAGCCTGCTCATTGTTCTTATATAAAACTGCGCAGCGAATCCAGATAAGAATCCATATTCTGGACCGATACGTTTTCCGTCAGCTGCAGCTCCCTGCTGCTCAGCGATAAAAGCCTTCCATGAGCGATCTTCAGCCCGGAGAACACCTTTCGAAACCTCTCTATGGGGGCGGCCATGCCGACGCCCGGCGTTCCGGTCTTCTTGATCTCAAAGGGGAAAAGTTTCTGATTGCTTTCAATGATGAGATCGACCTCGAGGCCGTTATGCGTTCTGAGGAAGAACAAGCCGGGCCTGGCTCCCCTGTTCAGGAAAGACTTGACTGTTTCCTGCACGATAAAATTCTCGAACAAAGGGCCGGCGAGCGGGCCTCCGAAAAGCAGATCAGCTGTTTTCACGCCGGTCAGGTAACAGACAAGCCCGGTGTCCAGAAAGTACACTTTCGGGCTTTTGGTTACTCTTTTCCCCGTGTTGCGATAATAGGGCGCAAGGAGGTAAACCATTCTGCATGCTTCCAGCACTGAAAGCCACTGCTTTATCGTATTGATGCTGACCCCGAGGTCCCTGGCATAAGTGCTCAAATTCAGTACCTGGGAGCATCGCCCCGCCAGGAGCCTGAGAAACTGCTGAAACTGCCTCAGGACGCCGATGTTGTAGATCGTGCGCACGTCCCTTTCCAGGTACGTCTGAAGGTAGCTTCCGTACCATGTGTCCCCGTCTATGTCCCGGTGAACGTTGGTCTCGGGAAAGGTCCCGCGCAGGCAGAAATGCTCGAAGCTTTTTCTTGTGTCTTTTATTTTCCCTTTGAGGGATGGGACGCTCCCGGCCTCTTTCAAGCTGAATGGAAGCAGCTCGAGCAGTGCAATTCTTCCGGCAAGCGTATCGCCAAGGTTTTTGATGAGATGAAACTGCTGGGAGCCCGTAATGATGAACCTGCCGCGCTTCGCGCGTTTTTCATCGATGGCCATCTTGATGTAGGATAGAACCTCGGGCACATACTGAATTTCATCGAAGACGATTCTGTCTCCCGAGCTTTCGATCAGCAGTCTCGGATCGGAAACCGCCCTTTCCCTTGTTACGGGATCGTCGAACGAAACCAGCGTGTGTGTCTTGCCGAAGATCTCGCCTGCGAGAGTTGACTTGCCGGACTGCCTGGGCCCGGTTATTGCGACGGCGGGAAATTGGGAAGCGGCTTTTTTCAGCGTGGCCTCTATCTCCCTGCTGATGTAGATGTTTTTTCCTTGTGCCATGGTTTTACCATGGCATGCACGACACGTCATGTCAAGACATATCTGAAGCGTCACTTCATATTTGTCTTCTCCTTCTCCGGGGTCGATCGGCACCGAAGCTCGGAGCGCCTTGAATAATTGAGGTGAAAAAAAAGCGGGCGCGCGGCCCGCTCGTGAAGGTCCCCGGGGTCGGGCAAGCCCGCGGGGGCGATTTTTCAATCGCCCCCGCGAGTTGCCTCGTGGCGGAAGAGCATTGAACTCTGCAGCCACTCCAACCGTACTTGCGTTATATGTTTAAAATGTACTTCAGTTCCGAATCCCGGTGTATCCTTATCCGTCTGATATTTATGTAGGATTTTTGCCTTTTGGCTTGTAGGCTTTTGTCCTACAGGACCGGTCCGACCAATAATATTATTCAGCTGTCATTTCTTCTTCCGTATACGGACCGCTCCGGGGGAGACAACCGCGAAAGATTCTTTGATTTCGCCTGAGTGTGTTTGAACTACGGAAGAAACGAGATCTGCTTTGCGCTTTGAAGTCAACCCGGCAATGCGCAGAAGAACTACGCCGGATGACATCCGCTTCTGGCGGAAAATCAACTCTCCGAAATCCTTGTCCGTCGTAACCAGTGTGCAGCCGGTCCTGTTCGCTGCCGCCAGTACAGTGTCGTCGCTGATTCCCGGGTCCATGTCGGCGACGTACTCAACCTTATGGCCATCCTTATGGCCATCCTTTCTCAGGCGGTCCACGACGAGCCGATCGACACATTCGTCAGCCATAAAGTTCATTCGGTCTGCTCTGGCAGCGGGTAAACAACATCAGCCTTCAATGCCCTTGCGGCAAAGGCCAGGGCGGCCTGTATGGTTTCGCGCGTCAACCGGGGATGAGCTTCCAGCAACTGCTCGATGGTTTCACCTGCAGCCAATTTTTCGAGAATATGCTCGACGGTAATCCTGGTTCCGGCGATAACGGGCTTGCCCATCATGACCGCGGGATCTGACTGTATGGCTTTATTGCTCATTGGAAGTTCTCCAGACAATAATTATGAACGCATGTTTATTAATGGATGTCAACAAATCAATTACTTACTGCAACCTATTATATCATGGAAACAGCACATTTCCAGGCAATTCAATAAGCTCGTAGATCCCTCGGCTTTGTCTGGATCGCTGCCGTCGTGATGACACATTAAGCTACGGGCCTGTAGAGCGGCCCTTTAGGGCCGCTCTTAGCGGGGCTAAAGCCCCGCACTACGTGCCGGCGGGGCTAAAGCCCCGCACTACGTGCCGGCGGGGCTAAAGCCCCTGCACTACCCAGTTCTACCGGCGCAAGGGACTCCTAAATCGACAGCTTGTTCTCGAGCACGTAGTGTGTGAGCTGCGCGTTGTTGTCGAGGCCGAGCTTCTGCAGGATGCGGCCGCGGTAGGTGCTGATTGTTTTTACGCTCAGCGCGAGCTGCCCGGCGATCTCCTTGACGGGCTTGCCCGAGCCCAGGAGGCACATGACCTGGAACTCGCGGTCCGACAGGGTCTCGTGGCGGGGCCTCTTCGACCACGCGTCCAGGTCCACGGCCAGCTTTTCGGCAAGAGAGGCGCTGACGTACTTGCCTCCCCGCGTCACCTTGCGGATGGCCCGGATCAGCTCGTCGGGCGCGCTCTCTTTCGTGAGGTACCCGGCCGCGCCCGCCTTGAGCGCGCGCACCGCGTACTGCTCCTCGGGGTGAATGCTCAGGATCAGGACGGGAAGGCCGGGCTTGCTCTTCTTGAGCTCTTTGAGCACTTCGAGCCCCCCCCTGCCCGGCATGGAAATGTCCAGCACGACCACGTCGTAGTCCTTTTTCAGCGCCTTTTCGAGCGCCTCGCGCCCGTTGCCCGCCTCGTCGGCCACCTTCATGCCCGACGACTCGGCTATGATCTGCGCAAACCCCTTGCGCACGATGGCGTGATCGTCGGCTATGAGAATGCGTATCATATCACCCCTCCTTAGTTCTCCAGATTTTCATCCATCGGGCAGGGGCGACTTCAGCCGCCCAGTGCAGTGTTTATTCACGGGAGGCTAAAGCCTCCCCTACCCAACGGCGAAAGCACGGGAGGCTGAAGCCTCCCCTACCCACCGTTGGGGGAACGGGAGGCTGAAGCCTCCCCTACCCGCTTGCCGCCCCGGCCTTCGATGGGAATGCTGACGGCTACCGTCGTCCCCCTGCCCTTCGCGCCCCTGACCGTGACCTTGCCGCCCCAGAAATGGGCGCGCTCGCGCATGCCGATGAGCCCGAAGGATTTTGAATCTGACACCTGCTTTCTCGTGATGCCTTTTCCATTGTCCTCGACCTTCAGGACGAGATTGCCCGCCCTTTTTCTCAGGCTCGCGGTGACCTTTTTCGCGCCCGCGTGGCGGGCCACGTTGGTGAGCGCTTCCTGGAAGATCCGGAAGATTGCGGTCGAGCGGTCGCGGTCGATGACGATTTCCTCGGGCCTGACGACGAGATCGCACTTGATCCCGGTGCGCTTCTGGAACTCCCCGGCCTGCCACTCGATGGCCGCTGCAAGGCCGAGGTCGTCCAGGAGGCCGGGGCGCAGCTCAGTCGAGACCCTGCGCACCGTCCTGATCGTGGCGTTGACCAGCCTCGCCATGTCCCTTGTCTTGCCGATGAGGGCTTTGGGCGTCCTTGGAAGCTTCTTGGCCAGCCACGACAAATCCATCTTCAGGGCCGTCAGGTTCTGGCCGAGCTCGTCGTGGATCTCGCGCGCGATGTTGGTCCGCTCGGTCTCCCTGACCGAGATCGTGTGCGCGGACAGGTCGCGAAGCTGCTCGCGCGACGTCCGGAGCTCCTCTTCGGCCCGCTTGCGCTCGGTAATGTCCTCGGCGTGCACGAGAATCAGGTCCGGGTCCACGTAAGCGTAGTTGACGGAGTAGTGCTTTTTCTCGCGCAGGCGCTTCGTCTGCACCTGCCTCTCCCGCCGGACCGAGCTCTTGCCCGTGAAGCAAAGCTCCAGGTCCTCCCGGACGGCGGGCAGGTCATCGAACATCTCGTCCGCCGTCATGCCCACGTACTCCTCGATCTTTCCCATTGTCAGGTCCCCGGCCGCGTCGTTGTAGTCGATGAGAAGGAATTTTTTTCCGCTGCGCTGGTACGTGAACGTCGGGATGGGAATGCCGTTGTAAAGCGCCCTGAGCGTCTCCTCGCTCTCGCGAAGGTCCATCTCCGTGTTCCTCTGCTTCGTCACGTCGCGGGCAATGCCCAGGATCTGGGTCTGGCGATCGATCTGCACGGGAAAGGAGCTTATCTCGACCATGATCCGCGATCCGCCTTTCCTTTTCAGCGTGTACCCCTGCGGGTCCGGCGCCTCGCCTGCGGCGATTTTCCGCAGCGTTGCGGCCGCCTTGTCGAGATCGTCGCGAGCAAGCAGGTCCAGCTCGAGAAAGCTCTCGCCGATCAACTCCTCTTTTTTGTACCCCGACATTTCCTCCGCCGCCTTGTTGCCGTCGATGAACTCACCCCGGGCATTGTAGAGGAAGTACGCGTCCGGGGCATAGTCGAAAAGAAGCTGCAGCCGCTCGCGCGATTTTCGAATCTCATCCTCGGCCTCCTTGAGCGCCGTGATGTCCTTGATGAGGATGACCGCGTGCGTCGGCTTTCCCTCCGCGTCCCTGACGTACGACCCCGATGCCGCGACGGGAATCCCGCTTCCGTCCTTTGCGATGAGCGTAAGCGTGAGGGGGACGGAAGGGACCTCGCCGCCCAGGAACTTTGTCATGACCTCCGCTGTCTCCTCCAGGTCGGCGGGGTGTATGAACCGCGGCGCCAGCTCCATGATCTCCTCTCCCGCGACTTCGCTCTTCGCGTACCCGGTCATTTTTTCGAGCGCCGTGTTGATGTGGATGACCGTACCCTTCATTTCATAAAGCAGCAGCCCGTCGCTCATGGCGTCAACGACCGCGGCCACGGCTTTCACGCGCTCCCGGTCCGCAATGTTGCGCTCCACGGCAACGGAGGCCTGGTTCACGAAGGTCTCGATCAGTCCCTTGTTATCCAGGGTCTTGCCTTCCCGCGTAATGACGATCACGTTGCCGAGCAGCTTCCCGCCCCTCCTGAGGCCCATGGTATGGATCTCGCCCAGCCCGAAGAGCTCGTCAAGCTTCTCGCAGACTTCCCTGGGCGCGCGCTCGAACAGCAGCCCGTAAAACCCGCCGTCGACTTTCACGAGAACGCCCCTGGCAAGGTCCTTCTTCGACTCCTCGTCGACGCCCGCGAACTTCGCGTGCAGGGGATTCATGCCCATCACGTCGACGACTTTGTCCGAAAGGCCGTCCCTGGACGTGACAAAGCGGGGGGTAAGGCTGTTGGAGGCTTCATGGTACTCGGCAACGCCCACGTTGGCGTCCTCGCCGGCCAGCTCCTCCAGCTTTTTCCCTATGAATTCGAAGATGTCCTGGTCCGGGGAAAACTCGACGAATTCCATCGCTGTCTTCGACAGGAAGGCCAGCTCGCGCGTGTGATGGACCCTTCTTTTCTCGGCCAGCTTGCGCTCCGTCATGTCGCGCCAGATGCTGTAGACGATCTTCTCTTCGCCGCGGTCGATGACGATCATCAGGACCTCGACGTCCATGAGCGAGCCGTCCTTTTTCCTGTGGGTCGTCTCGTAGCGAAGCCCCCTGCCGGCCATCGCGTCCTCGTAGCGCTTCCCGAACCTGTCGACCGACTCCCCGACTTCGACATCGGGGATGGCAAGGTCGAAAAACTCCTGCCTTTCGTACCCGAGGTTTTTTACGGCCGCCTCGTTCGCGTACACGAACCTGCCGCCGGGGTTTATGACGACGATCCCGTTCGGAGAGCGCTCGACCAGGAGCCTCAGCCTTGCCTCGCTTTCGCCCAGCTTCTGCTCCCTGCGCCCGGCGTCGGACAGCATTTTCTCGAGGGCGGCTATGCGCTCGTTCAGCCCGTCTATCTGCTTTTCCAGCTGCTGCTGTTGTTCGCGTTGTTCCTGCATCACAGCTCTTTATAGCAAAATTGCCGTGCTTTAACAAACAGGTCCTTTATGGTATCATGGCCGCAGCCATGGATGAAAAGAATCCTCTCGATGCTCTCGACGCGCCGGGCTCCGCTGCCCCGAAGAAGGGGCGGCTGAAAGGCTACTTCCAGGACAGCCGCAACCTGCGAAGCAGCATCCTTGTCGTCATCCCCCTTTTCGTGATCTACCAGGTCGGGATTCTCGCAACGGGCGGGGTACGAAACGGCGTCGACTTCATGACCGACCTTCTGCTGCACGTGATTTTCCGCGGCAGCGTCCTTTACTACGTGATCTTCAACCTGGCGGTGCTGGCCGGTCTCGTCGCGGCCGTTGTTTTCCTGCGCCGGCGCCGGCAGTTCAACCCGAAGACGTTTCTTTTCATCATCATCGAGGGAACCGTGTACGGGCTGCTGCTGGGGTTCGTGATAGGGTCGCTGCTTACAAAAACGGGGCTGTCCCACGTGGTTCAGGCCGCGGCCGGCGCTGCGGCCGCTTGCCCGAAGGAGTTCGGCGTTTTCGACAACTTCGTTCTTTCCATCGGCGCGGGCCTGTACGAGGAGCTCGTCTTCAGGCTCATCCTGCTGGGCGGGTCCGTGCTCCTTCTGACCAGGGCGTTCAAGGTCAAGGAGCTTCCGGCCGTCATCGGCGCCGTCATCGTCACGAGCCTCGTTTTCAGCGCCGTCCACTACGTGGGCGGCATGGCCGACCCTTTTGCGCTCTACAGCTTCGCCTTCCGGTTCCTTGCCGGCATCGTCTTCGCCGTCATCTACTACGGCCGCGGCTTTGCCGTGGCCGTGTACACGCACGCCATCTACGACATCATCGTCCTGGTGTTCTGACCGGAAATCGGACCTGTCTCAGGGGATGCACTCAAATCCCTGCTGTTTGAAGTGGCGATCGAATGAAAAGGCCGATCGGATCCCCATCTGCCTCATGACATTAAAACTGGCGCAATCCACCAGGCTTAACTTTTTCCTCCCCGCCGTCATCACGCCCATGACGCCTGCATGGTGAGCGGGTTCGTCGATCCATTCCACGGTCAGCATGGGAACGACATTCTCCTGGAATTCCCTGACCGCTTCCATGCCCAGGCGGTGCTGAATCAGGGCAATGGTTTCGGCCAGTATGTAATTGCTGCTTATCAGCGCGTCATTCCCGGAAACGAGCCTCTCCCAGGTTTTCGCTGCTTTCGGATGGTTGCCGTCCTGAGCGTCCAGGACCGCCAGGAGAGCGGACGTGTCGACAAATACATTCACTTTTCATACGCCTCGGCAAGATGCTTGTCGTGCCTCTCCGACAGGTCGGTGATTCCGGAACGAAAACGGCCGATCACGCTGAGAGCCCGCCTTCGTCTTTCTTCCAGGCCGACCGATTTTGAGGAATTCAACAACATCTCAACGCTCTGCCTGATCAGCTCTGCCATGGAAACTCCCCGGATCGCCGCCATCCTCTTGAGCTCCTCGGCCTGCTTTTCCGTCAGCTGGATCTGTGTTCTCTTCATTGCATATCTTCCATCATGATTACATATATGCTTTAATGATAACACAGTTTCACCTTCAGGGCAACTGTTATCATTATCGAAATGTGAACGGAAAATGTTTCCTGAAAAAAATTCTCTGCGGGTCCGCCACGGCCGGTCACAGAACTGATTTCATCCACGCGGTCAGCTTGTCGAGCAGCTCCTTGTCCACGACCATGGAGGTGGGCCTGACGAAGAGGTGGCCAAGACCCTCGATGGAGATGGACGCGTAGTTTTTCCGGCCTTTCATGGCTGCGTCGAGGGTTTTGACGTTCGACTCCTGCACTTCCCAGTCGTCGGAGCCGCGAACGTACAGGAGCGGGCACGTGACTTTCTTGACGTCGTCTTTCGCGCCCTCGGTCATGGCGATCCATTCCTTCCAGAACCTGGCGTGGTCGTTCTTTCCCACGGCCGGCTTGTCGGGCGGGTAGGAGCCCTCGCGGATCTGCTTGAACAGGCCGGGCAGCTTCTCCTTCATGTCGTCGAAGTATTTTACCGCCGCGGGGTCCGCCTTCTGCTTTTGCGAGAGCGTGGGATCGTTTTCCCAGTCCCCGAACTGGCGGATCAGCGTCTCGTCGATGGGCTCGAAAATTCCGGCCATCAGGATGACGGCGGCGACACCGGCGTCGCTGTCCGCTGCAACGATGTGCGCGAAGTTCGCGCCCTGGCTGTGGCCGACGACAAAAAGCCTGTCTTTCGCGACCTCCTCGCGGCCGGCCAGGTAGCGCAGGGCCGTTTTCGCGTCGTCGACGAAGATGTCGGGCGTGGCCTCGGGGTTGATCATGGTTTTCGTGCACAGGTAGGAGCGCTTGTCATAGCGCAGCACCGCGAACCCCTCTTTGCTCAGGTGCTCGGCAATGTCCTTGTACGGGTGGATGTTGCGGCCGTCCGGCGTGGTGTAGTCCAGGTTCCTGTTCTGCGAGCCCGAGCCGTGAATGATGATGCCGGCCGGGTACTGGCCCGGCTCTTTCGGCATGGAGAGCGTTCCGCGAAGCTCGCAGTCGCCCGTGGGCCCCTTGCTTTCGAAGCTCACCTCCTCGAGCACGATGCCGCCCTTGACCGTGCGCGTTCCCGGCTCGGGAAGGCCGTCGTAAGGCGAGGCCTTCTTCGGCTCCTCTGCGGGCGTGGGCTCCCCGGCTGCGGCTTTTTCTTCTTTGGCTTCCGGGACCGGTTCCTGCTTCACGGGCTCCTGCTTCGGCTTGCAGCACTGAAAGCAAAGCACCACAACAACCGAAATAAATACTGAAAGAAATTTTCTTGATTTCATGGAATCAAATGTATCCGAGCCCGGGAAAAATGCAAGTGAAGGTTGATTCTTGTTAAATGGTCTGAAACATGCTCTACTCCCCTCATTATCGGTAGAGCCATGTAGTGCGGGGCTTGAGCCCCGCCGGGAACTTGCTCAGCGGCCCAAAAGGGCCGCACTACGGGCAGCGGCCCTAAAGGGCCGCACTACAAAAACACGATGCAGCAGCCGGTCACCACAGGAGAAGATCTCAAGAAGCTCATCGCCGGGATCTGCGATGAAGCCGGGCCGCGTCCGGCAGGCTCTGCGAGCGAAGAGAAGGCTGCCCGGCTTATTGCGAAAAAGCTTGAAGCGCTCGGGGCCGAGACCAGCGTTGAAGAGTTTTTTTCCAAGCCAAGGGCTATTCACTCCCTTCTTGTCTCCACGGTCTTTTTCACGGCAGCGTCCTTCGGGCTCTACTTCGTGTGGCCACCGGCTTCCCTGGCATCGGCCGCGGCAGTGGTCGCAATTTTTTTTTCCATGCCGATCCTGGGATCGGGCCGGGACATTGCCTCCCTGTGGATTCGTAAGGCCAGGAGCTGGAATGTGTGCGCAAGGCTGAAACCGCAGGAGGAGGCAAGGAAGCTTCTTGTTTTTTCCGGGCACCATGACTCGGCCTTCAGGATGCCGATTCTCAGCCCTCGTCTCTTCCGGCTCGTCTTCATCCTGCTGCCTTTGTTCGTGACTGCCGTGATGGTCCTGCTCGGGCTTTCCGGCTGGAAAACATGGGGTTTGTATTTCAGCGCGCCCGGAGGGGCGGCAATGCCCCGGCTCCTTGAAACCATCCTTCTTTGCGTCAGCGGCGCGGGGGTCCTTTCCGCTGCCGTGCTTCTTGCGGGCATGATCAGGAACGACACGGTCATGGGAGCCAACGATAACCTGAGCGGCGTGGCCGTGGCGCTCGGCGTGGTGCGGGAGTTGGCCGACGACAGGCCGCGCCGCACTGAAGTCATGGCCGTGTCCTTCGGGTCCGAGGAGGCGGGCCTCATCGGGTCGCGGGAGTTCGCGAAGCGCCACGCGAAGGAGCTTCGCAGCGCCGTTCTCATCAACCTGGACGGAATCGGCCAGAGCGGCACGCTTCGGCTCATCACGGGAGAGCTCATGGCCGCGGCCCGCCATGACAAAAAAGCCGTTGACCTGGCCGCCAGAGCTGCGGAAGCATCGGGAATCAAGATTCAGAAAAACTTCCTGTGGGCGGGTGAGACGGACGCGGCCAGCTTCAGTAAAAAGGGACTGTCCGCGGCGAGCTTTCTTCGGCTGAACGAGAAGAACTTTCTCGACTGCTACCACAATCCCGGGGACAACGTGCAGAGCCTTCGCGAGGAAAGCCTGCAGGAGGCTCTCGCGCTGTGCCTGGAGATCGTCAGGCAGGCTGACCGCGGGTAGCGGCGGCTTCAGCCGCCCCGTGCTTCTCTCCCTTATGGGGTAGGGGCGGCTTCAGCCGCCCGTTCATACACGCTTTCACGGGAGGCTAAAGCCTCCCCTACCCACCTATGGAGGCTAAAGCCTCCCCTACCCACCTATGGAGGCTAAAGCCTCCCCTACCCACCTATGGAGGCTAAAGCCTCCCCTACCCGACCTTACACGGCGGCCATTCGCTCTTCCAGCTCTTTGACAAACCCGTCAAGGTCTCTTGGACAGAAGCGAACCTCGCGAAAAAAGCCGCTCCTTTTTCTTATCATGATGTGGCGCCTCAGGTCTGCAAGATCCAGCTTGAGAACCTGGAGGTTATACATGACGCCATGGCCGTCGCGCAAATTGTCCACGATCACGGGTCCATTTCTCTGCTCCACAGCCTCGATGTCATCGTAAAGAACAATGACAGGAAAGTACAGCAGCCCCGGGGCGCTGAATCGAATGCCCGTGTCCATGAACCTGATGCGCGTTGCTTTTACGAACACCAGGAAGATATAAACAAGAAAGGCCGCCCCGCAAAGCACCATGAGGGGTATGAGAAAAAACGCGACAAAGAACGAGGGGTTGCCGAGCTCTCTCGGGTTCAGGGGCCCCTTGCCCATTTCGGTGGCAGTCAGGACTATGGCGGCTATATCAACCATCGTCTCCTAATAAAACGTCGCGTCATCCCGTAGTGCGGGCCGTGAGGGGCGC
>JBDRLK010000588.1:0-6601 GCA_043813155.1 Pseudomonadota bacterium
TGCGGCAGCTTCTTCCTTTCGTACACGCTGACGTGATCCCCCTTGTCGCGCGTCACGTGGCTGAGCTCGTGGACCTTTTTCTTGCAGTATTTTTTCGCCGCCTTGAAGTCCTTGAAGTAGCTGGTGGTGTCCGTGAAGTTGGCGTGGGGTTTATTGAGGACGCTTGATTTCTGCAGGATTTTCGGAAGATCGATCTCGTAAATCGCGATGTCCACGTTCTTGACGTTGCGCGAGTAGATCGTGAGGAAGTCGTCCTCGCCAGGATAGCCGATGGCGTCGGTCCTGCCTTCGAGGCTGGGGTGCTGCATGGCGTGAAGGCTCGACCTTGCGTCGTCCACCCACCTGCTCTTTGGGTATTTCTCGAGGAACTTTTCGTAAAGCTTCTTGGCATCCAGAAACTCGTTGCGGCCTTCGTAAACCCTTCCCTTTGTGGCGAAATACAGGTCGGCGTCGCTGTCGTCGGGGTAATTCTTGATCACACTGCTGATGATCTTCAGCGGGTTGAGCTCGTCGGGCGGCTCGTAGCGCGGGTGGTCGAAGGGCTTGGGGTCCAATTCATCCTTATGCTTCTTCTCCCACTCTTTTCTGAGCTTCTCCTCTTTCTTCATGTACTCCCTGGTCGCGCATTTGGGAAAGCGCATGAGAAAGAGCGTCTTCTTGAAGCCGGCCCAGGCCTCGGGGTGCTCGTCTTTCCGGCCCTGGTTGAAGACCTTGACCTCGTCGAGAAGGAATAGGATTTTCTCCCGCGTGGTCCAGTCCGGGTCGTGCACCGACCCGGGCTCGGGCGGGTCCAGGGGCTCGGCCGGCGGGCAGCGGTCGTAGTGGCTCCAGAACATGTTCTCGATGGTGTCGACCATGGAAAAGTTGTTGGCCACGGCCTCGGCCTTCAGGTCGTCGCCGGGCGACGAGCCGCGCTTTGCCTTGGGCGCGGCCAGCAGGGCCATGTAGGCGAGCCTTGCCTTCTCGCGAAAGGAGACGGCCGTGTCCCTGTTCTCGTCGGACATGTAGCGGTACTCGCCCTCGCGGTCGTCGTAGTTGTAATAGACCTTGTCGTCCCTTTCGTAACCGCTGTAGGGGAGGGTGAGGTACAGCTCGGCCAGGGTGGTCATGACCCGCGCTTCCCAGATCAGGCCCGGCTTTGATTCCAGGAATTTCGTGAGCACGTCGAGCGCCTCGTCGAACTCGCTGAGCTGGTAATGGCAGCGGGCCATCTGCAGGCGGCTTTCCGCGGCCCGGTAATTCGTGGGGTCGTCCTTTACAAAGGCGCTGAATTTTTCGAGCGCCTCCTTGTAGGTTTTTTTCTTGAACGTTTCCATGGCATCCAGGAAGGCCTTGGGCTCGGGGCCTTTTTCCTTCCATTCGCCCACGTAGACCTTGGGAGGCTTTGGCAGCTCCTTGCCTTCAGCCTCGATTTTCTCGAATTCAATGGGTGTTTCATCCGGAGTGGCAACGGTTTCGCCCGAGGAGGTTGTCACCTCCCGCGGCCCCTTCTGGCAGAGTGAAAACGAGGCCGCCATCAGCATGGCGGCGATAAAAACCACGGTGGAGCGCTTCTTCGAATGCATGATTTCCTCCCGGAAACAGGTTGTTGGGCGCAATAACGCCCTTGTGTTCAGACATTTGCATTAAACGCATAACAAATCAATATGATTTAATGGAACGAATGAATTCATATCCTGGCGGCGACAAAGAGAGTCTTTTCATGGAAGGAGCTGGTCCGCCGGATCGGCCGGAAGACGCGTGCGTCAGCCCGCTGCTAAAACGTAACGCCCTTGTAGACGGGAACATTTTCCGGCGGCACATCGGCGTCGGTCCCGGCATCGGCGGGGGCGGAGTAGCACTGTCCTCCCGGCGCCAGCATTGCTTCGAGCTCGGCCGCTATTTCCTCGGCAGGCTTGGTTTTAAACAGCTCCACAAGGTCCTCTTTCGCGGCTTCCGACAGGCCGCTGAAGCATGATCGAAGGGCCTGCTTCTCGGCTGCCGGAAGGTTCGAATCGTCGACGTACTGGTTGAGCGCAGCCGCGGCGTCGGACTTTGCATTGTCTTCACACCCGGCCGCAAATGCGGCACCCATCAGGATAATGCAGCCTGCGAGCGGTGCGCTGAGACCCTGGAAGAACCGCTTCATCGCCCCCCTCTTCGGGTCATGGTGCGTTCTCTGAACGGCGTCCTGAAGCTGAGCAATGATGATGCCGATCCTGTCCTCCGTCAGGATTTCCGCCTTCGGGTCCGGCAGGCCCTCCCCGCGGCCCCGGGAAAGGTCGGCTCGAAGTGAATCGACAAGAACTTCGAAGTCGGCCCAAAAGGCCCCGTCGTTGCGGCGGGTGTAAAGGACCGTCCACAGCGTGTCCATGACCTCCTCGAAGCTCGTCCATGGCGGGACCTTTTCCCCCGCACTGTCGAAGAACGTTCTTATTTTCTGCGTTGCCGTCGGTCTTAGATAGGGATGTGCAGTCATAGTTTCCTCCCTTGTGCAGTAATATTAAAACACATATTCGATGGAAGTCAAACGAAAGGCCATCTAATAAATCCCCGGGTAGGGGAGAGGCTTTAGCCTCCCAATCGGACGACCAAAGTCGCCCTTGACCGGGCGATGCCTTACTCGATGTACTCCATTTTCCTGAGCCTTTCCCCGGCAAGATCAAAGGGCGGCGCGCAGCGGCTCCTTTCGCGCTCCGCTTCAAGCTCGCGCCAGCCATCCTCCGGCTCCCCGCTCCCCGTGCCCAGCGGGAGGACCTCGCCGGGATCTTTTGCCAGGTCGAAGAGGGCGCGCTTCCCCGACGCGGGCCACCACAGGAATTTCCATCGCGGTGTTCTGAGGGCAAACTGCACCCAAAGTTTTTCCTTGTCCTCGGGAGGCTCGGATTTGTCCAGGAAATCGGCCGAGGCGGAGGCCACCGACCGGGGCGCACGCGCGGGCGCCCCATGCTTCAGCGACGCAAGAAAGGATGCCCCGTCGATTCCAGCGGAGCCATCATCCGGAAATCCCTCTCCGACGCCGGCGAGCTCCATAAGTGTCGGTGCGATGTCCACGGTGCGGACCATACCGTCGACCCGCCTCCCGCCCAGCCACTCGGGCCCCCAGAATAAGAGCGGGACGCGAAGCGATTCTTCGTGCAGATTGTTGCCGTGGAGATCGAAAACGTCCCTGAGCCGCGCTCCTTCAGCCAGCCGCTCCCCCCAGCTTTCCCCGTGGTCGGAAACGACGAGAAGCAGGTATTCCCCGGCTCCTGAATGCATGGCGGCGGCCCTCGCGAGCCGGGGCAGGAATCTCTCGCTCATTCTCTCGACGGCCCTCTCGTAGAGAGAGCGGACCTTGGGCCGCACCGCCGCGGGGTCCGCGTTCATGGCGCCGAGAACCCGGTCGGCGACATCCTTCCATGCCCGAATCGTCATGGGCTTGTCCAGGTAGGGGAAATGCGTGCCCCAGTAGTGGATGAAAAGAAAAAGGTTCCGGTCGGTGCACCGCTCCAGCCATTCGATGACCTCGTCGAGGTTTTGCGACGAGCCGGCGACGCCGGCTTCCTGGACGGAGCGGAAGAGGTGCTTCGGATCAAAGACGAAGCTTGCCACGCGGTACCCCGAACCCGCAAGGTGCTTGAAGAGGGAGACATGGTCCTTCGGCCAGGGCTGCTCCCACTTGTAGAGGCCGAGACGGTGCCCGTAGACCCCGGTCATCATGGCCGCGACGGAAGGCACCGTCCAGGGAGAGCAGGAAAGCGCGGTTTTCGCCGCGGCTCCTTCCTGCGCCAGCCTGTCCAGCGTGGGCGTCCGGCACCGGCCCCCGGCGAATCCCGGCGCGTCCGCGCGCAGCGAGTCCACCATGAGAAAGACGATTCTCATGACGGGTCCTCCCCGGGAATGCCTTTTTCGAAAAGCCGGGCGCAGTAGCCGTTTTCGGAAATACTCCCCTGCGATGTGTAGGCGATGCATTTGCACCCTGCCCTGCAGACGCGCCGGAACGGGCATGTCCGGCACGCGCCCGTCAGCTCCTCTTCCCTGAACTTGCGGTTGTAGGTGAAGAGCTCCTTGTCGCGCCATATGGCCGCAAGGTCCCGCCTGCGGACATTGCCTTCGTCGAAGGCGGGCGGAAGGGACAGGCAACCCCGGACATCGCCGCAGCTCGACAGGCCGATGAGCGACAGCCCGGCATGACAGCCGTGAAAGAAGCGCCCGGCGGGGCGGGTGTAGGTGCGAAGGAGAGGCTCGCAGCGCAGCATCCATCCGATGTTGTCCGCCGCATAGACGGGAAAGGGGCGGCGGGCGGACGCCTCGACGATGAATCGAATGATGGAGGGCACCTCGGCCGGGAGAACGACAAGCTCGCCTCCCCCTTCGCATCGGCCCATGGGCATGGTGAGCTGAAGCTGCCAGCCCATGACCCCCGCCTCGGCCAGAGCGCTCTCAAGCTGCGGCAGGTCGCCATGGTTGCGCCGGTTAACCTGCGTCACGACCCCGACGGGAACACCCTCGCGGCGAAGAAGGAGCGCTGCCCTCATCGCCTTGCGGTAGGCACCCTCCTGTCCTCGAAGCTCGTCATGGGCGGCCTCCGTCCCGTCGATGCTCAGGGTGACGCCCCTCAGGCCGAGGTCCGCTATCCTGCGGGCGCAGCGCTCATCGATGGCGATGCCGTTGGAAATCATATCCGTGCCCACGCCGGCCTCGATGAGGCGCCGGGCCATGCCCGGCCAGTCCGGCCTTACGAGCGGCTCGCCCCCCGACAGGGTAACGCGGCTGACGCCGAGCGCTGCGACTGCGTCGCAAAGGTCCAGGACCTCTTTCCGGTCGAGCTCGTTCTTCCGGGCGCTTCCCGCATGCGAGCCGCAGTGAATGCACGAGGTATTGCACGCCAGGGTGATCTCCCACACGCAGAAGGTGGGCGCGCGCCTGTGCTTCATGGCTGCTTCTCCTCCCCATCTTCACCCAGGGTCGAGACGCGGTGCAGGCAGTAGGGATTTTCATAGATCGTGCCGGTCACCGAATAGGCCAGCGACGTGCACCCGGCCCGGCAAAGCCTGCGGTAAGGGCAGCGGGCGCAGAAGCCCGTCAGCTTCTCTTCCTGCCACCGCGTGTTGTAGGCAAAGCCGTGCTCGTCCGCCCAGAGATCGTGAAACGGGCGGTCCCTGATATTGCCCGCGATAAACTCGGGGGGCTGGGACGGGCATCCCTTCACGTTGCCGTTGCTCTCGATGCCCGCACAGAGGATGCCGGCGTAGCATCCCGTCCAGAAACCCAGCCCTCCGCGGATGGGTCTTCGGAGCACGGGCTCCCACTCGGAGTAGTAGCCGATGGTGTCCGTCACCCGGATGGCCGGCCGACGGTCTTCCAGGATAAGCGACCCGAGGAGCCGTGCCACGGGCATGAGCTGGCGGGGTGAGATCATGTAGGGCTCCTCGATCCGGCGCAGCCGCCCGAGGGGAAGGCCGAGCTGTACCTGCCACAGCGCCGCGCCCTTTTGGCTGATCAGGGCGTAGACGTCTTTAAGCTCGTCGATATTCCACCGGTTGATGTGGGTGATGACGGCGATGTCGAGACCTGACGGTCTCAGCAGGCCGATGGCGTTCATGACATCGTCAAAGGAGGATTTCCGGTGCGCGCCTTTCGGCCGAATCCTGTCATGGGTGGCCCTCGTTCCATCGAGGGAGAGGGCGACGCTGCTCACGCCCGCTTTCAGGGCGCGGCGGATGACGGCTTCATCGACACAGGTGCCGTTCGTGACCAGCGTGACCTTCACGCCGCCTTCGGCAAGACGAGAGCAGATACTGTCCCAGTCGCGGCGCAGCAGCGGCTCACCCCCCGTGACATTGCAGTTGCGACAGCCCTCATCGATGAGTGCGTCGCAAAGCTTCAAGGCTTCGTCCGTCGACAGCTCGCCCGGATCGCGC
Source organism: Pseudomonadota bacterium (assembly GCA_043813155.1). Taxonomy (GTDB): domain Bacteria; phylum Myxococcota_A; class Polyangia; order DRWM01; family DRWM01; genus JBDRLK01. The sequence goes on from JBDRLK010000588.1 coordinate 5,886, forward strand.
CTGCCGGCGCTCCCCTCGCAGTGGATGCAGCGCAGATTGCACGCATTCGTGATCTCCCAGATGACATGCAGTGGGACGCGGCGCATGTGTTTGATGAGGATCGACATCCGGCACGCTTGAGGGTTTCAGGTCGCCTGGGTAGAACCTGTAACATTAAACCACCTTCCAGGCTGGAATGCAAGAGTGTCAAAGGCTAGGGGTGCATTCACGATTCTGGGGGGGTTGGGGTCTGACCCCTTCGATTTCCCGGAATCGTGAATACACCCAAAGGCTGTCAAACCCCCACCGTGAACCTTCGAGGCCCATGAGATAGGAGCGGCTTTGCCGAATAAACACCAAAGATGACGGCCAGTTTACAGCTTGTATTCTTAAGCCCAGGCAAGAGTTGTAAACATACGGCCAGGCTTTTGCTGATGAAGTGTTTCGCGTGTGGCCACGGTTGCACCCGAAGATGGCAATTGTTCCCCGGAATACAAAAGAGAACATCGACTTTATGATAAAAAGGGCTATGCCAATAGATTAACTGCCGGGGGAAAGCGGCAGCGGTTATTTTGGGGGGTCAGCAGCATCCAGTCATTCCGTGATGGTCAATTCGCCGGAGTCGGAGATGGCTTTGACGCGCGGGGCGTACATGGCGTAGCCCTTGTGCGGAAGGATGCGGAACTTGCCCGGGATCTCGGCGCGCATCTTGTAGGTGATGGCCTGCTTGCCCTGGG
>JBDRLK010000589.1:0-6490 GCA_043813155.1 Pseudomonadota bacterium
ATGAAATTATTTCATGGCGTGAAGAATGAGAAGTTCGCTATGAAATAATTTCATAGAAAAACCCCGAAAAATTCAAGATTCAAGGCCCGGCCCCTTCGATCCCCCGGACTATTCCCCGCCTTCGCCGGGCGGGGCGATGGGAGGCGGGGCGTACGGGTCGGGCGGGGGAGCGAGCGGAGCAGGCGGGAGAGGGGCCGGGACGGGCGGGGGAGCTGCCGACTCGGTGACAACGGTCACGCCCGGCGGCAGGAGCGCGGTCCCCTCCGCAATGATCCTGCCCGAGTCCACCTTATAGATGATCTCCTGGATCTGCTTCGACACCTGGACCGCGCGCCTGACAATGGCCTTGGGCATGATCTTCTGGCCGCCCCTCACCTGCTCCACGTCCGACAGCGTATCGATCTCCAGGTGTCCCGCGGCGTTCACCACGATGACCATCTGCCACCAGTGGCTCCCCAGCGAGCTCTGGGCCGTGACGATCTGCCCCGTGTTCGTATCGGCTGTCTGCACGACATAGCCGAGCCTGCCCAGCGCGATCAGCGCGGCAAAAAATGATACGGCCGGGTCGTTGTGCTCGATGACCACCTTGGGTTTTACCATCCACTTCGCGCCCCCGCACGACCACAGGTTCAGGGAAAGCCCCAGAAGCAGGACCGTCATCGTGAGCGCGCGTTTGAATGCCGTTTTTCTGTTCATAACCGATTCTCCTATATTCATTCTTCACCCTGCCCGGACGTCTTCGCTTTGCGCAGCATCCGGGGCGCTGCCCCTGCCGTCTTAACGCAATAAGTATACCACGGTGCTGCCAGGTTGAATATATGCCCGGAAAAGTTCCCTTTTTCAAGCCGTTTCCCTTGAAACCGGAGGCTTGCGGCTTGCGGCCCGCGGCTTTCAGTGTGAACGTTCATTAACAGCCCGGTGAGAAGCAGTGTCGGCAAAAACGGGAACCGCCCCATTTTTTCCACCTCTTGACAAAGAGATTGAAATAACATATTTTGAGTCCCTCTTTTAGAGGTTAACCATGAGTGGAGAAGTCCCTCAAATAGACGCCATCGAGAAGAAGCAGCTTCGCTCTTCTAAAATTGATGATTTTCGTCCCGGTGACACGGTTCGGGTTCATTACGAAATCGTTGAAGGCGAGAAGAAGCGCGTCCAGGTCTTTCAGGGCGTCATTATTCGCGTCAAGGGCCGCAAGACCCTGCACAATCGCTCCAACTTCACCGTCAGGAAGGTATCTTACCAGGTGGGCGTTGAAAGGACGTTTCTTTACAACTCCCCCAGGCTCCTCAAGGTGGAGGTCGTGACGCCGGGCAAGGTGAGGCAAAGCAGGCTCTACTACATGCGGCAGCGTTCAGGCAAATCCGCGCGCATCCAGGAAAGAATAGACAGCCCGCATCAGGCACAGGAACCCCCCCCGGCCGAAACCACGGAAAACGCGGAAGCGGAAGCGGAGTAAACGCGTTCAAGTCAGGCCCGGCATGGGCCGTGTTCCGTCATCCTTGAATTTCAAATAATCCCCGATAATCTCGGCGTGATCGAAGGCCATGGGCTCGGGCAGGGCCGTGGGCGAAAAAATACGGGCCAGCGCCGCATCGTCCCCGCCCTCGAGCGTCCCGCTTCCCCCGGCCACATAAACGACCGACAGGGTCTGAAAGCGCGGGTCCCTGCCCGGCCTGGAGTAGACGCCCAGGAGCCCCGTCAGCGTGACGTCCAGGCCGGTTTCCTCTTTTGCCTCCCTCACGGCGGCATGCTCCGCCGACTCTCCGTAGTCGACGAAGCCCCCGGGAAGCGCCCATCCCGGCGGGGGGTTTTTACGCTCGATCAGGACAATGCCTCCCGGCATTTCAATGATGATATCGACGGTGGGATAGGGATTGCGCGGGCTGGAGCCGGTCATCAGATCGTGCTGCCGTCCGAGCCTGCATCGATCTTCTTGCGGATCTTGGTGACCAGCTCGGCGTAACCCTTCTCTTTGATGATTTTCCCAAACGAGCTCTTGTAGTTGCTCACGAGGCTTACTTCGTCTGTTTCAATGTCATAGACCAGCCACTTTTTCTTGACCTTGTGAAGCTTGTACACCATGGTGGTCTCCGCCTCCTCGCCCTCCTGGCTCTTCGCCGTCACGGTCGTGGTGACGACGGCCTTGTCCTTGTCGTCCTCGTCGATAACCTCGCTGTCGTAGGCGATTACGTAGTCTTTCTTTTCCTTGATTGTTTTCAGGTAATTCTTCTGCATGAGCTCTTTGAAAAGCTTATTGAACTCGTCCTTCTCCTCGTCCGTCCTCTCCGCCCAATACTTTCCAAGCGCCTTTTTGGCAATGGCATTGAAATCGAGGAAGTCGTCCACGATCTTTTTGATTTTCTCGTCCCTCTTCTTTTCAGCATCGCCGCCTTCTTCGACTTTTTTGTCCATCTGCTTTTCAATCAGCTTGTTGGCGTTCTTCAGAACATCGGCGGGCGAATCAGCGGCAAGCGCCGGCGTGCCCGGAAGAAGCAGGCAGGCAATCGATGCACACAAAACGATAGCGGTTCTCATGATTAAATTCCTCCTGAATCCTTTTCACGCCTGTCACCCCCATTATTATTCAATTTGAGTTTTTTTTTCAACTACTATCCGTGTTCAAGCAAAATTTGTTGTTTTCAGCTTTCCTCTGCCCTGTTTGACGGCATGCAATTTAAGAAAATTCATGTCGCAAGGTCTGCAGGCTCCTTTTGCGCCTGAAAGGGGCCTGCCCCCTTTTTATTAATCTCTTTACAAGTCCGTCCTGTTTGTATAAATCTTTTATACCATTATCCGGCACGGCGGCAAGCGACGCGCAGAGCTGAAGATGTCTGAAAAAAAGGCAAGAAGCCTCGAAAAGAACCTTCTCGAGGCAGTAGAAATCCTGAAAAAGGGCGGAATTGTGGCCGCTGCCACTGAAACGTTTTTCGGGCTCATGGCCGACATCGAAGGGCCTCGGTCTATTCAGAAAATCCGGAAAATCAAGGGGCTCGACTCTGCCGCGCCGCTGCTGATTATCGTCCCCTCCCTTGCGGAGGCCAGGAGGCTTTGCGAAACCCTGAGCCCACGGGCGGAGAAGCTGGCAAAGCGCTACTGGCCGGGCCCCCTGACCATGATCCTCAGGGCAAGGATGACCGTTCCCCCCTACCTCATCGGACCGTACAATACGATCGCGCTCAGGATTCCGGGCGAGAGCGATGCCCGCGAGCTGCTGCGCCTGTACAACAAGCCGCTCACGGCAACGAGCTGCAACCTCCACGGCGAGCCGCCCGCCACGACGGGCCGCCAGGTTCGAGAGGCCTTCAAGGGGAAGATAGATTTCATCATGCCCGGAACCAGCCCGGGCGGCCTGCCTTCCACCATCGTGGACATCACGACCCCTTCGCCGATCATCAGGCGAAGAGGCATTGTCAACGTGGAAGGAAAATATGTGCGCTAGGTTTTTTCCCGTGAGAATCCCATGTCGAACAACTGGTTCGTAGACGAAGAAAGCCGGCACAGGTGGATCTGGTACAGGGTCCGCAGGCATACGCTGTCCACGCGGACGGCCTTCCAGGACGTGGACATCCTGGAGAGCCACAGCCAGGGAACCCTGCTCGTCATCGACGGCAAGATTCAGTCGGCCGAGTTCGACGAGTATGTTTACCACGAGGCCCTGGTGCACCCCGTCATGGTCGCCCACCCGGATCCGCGGCGCGTCCTGATCCTGGGCGGAGGAGAAGGGGCCGCGCTGCGCGAGGTGCTCAAGCACGGCTGCGTGCGCAGAGCGGTCATGGTGGACCTGGACGAGGAGCTCGTGCAACTGTGCAAAAAACACTTGAAGAAGTGGCATTGCGGGGCTTTCGACGACCGCCGCGCCAGGCTCATCTTCGACGACGCCACGAAGTTCGTCCGGGCGTCGAAGGACACGTTCGACGTCATCATCGCGGACATCAGCGATCCCCAGGCAAACAACCCGGCCACGGGCTGCTACACCCGGGAATTCTACGGCGCCCTGAAAAAAAGACTGGCTCCCGGCGGCATCTTCGTGACACAGGCAACGGAAATCTTCCTCGACGGCAGTGGCATCTATTCCGTGCTCTACAACACGGCCCGCTCGGTCTTCGGAAGCACAGAGTCCTACGGCGAGTTCATTCCCAGCTTCACCAGCCTGTGGGGCTTTGTGGCCGCATCGCCCACCCTGTCTCTTCGAAGCCTCGATGCCGGTACGATCGCCGCACGGCTCAGGGAAAGAAAGGTCAGGACCGCCTTTTACACGCCTCAAACGCACGCCAGGATGCTTATCCTTCCCCCCGGGGCGGAGAAGAAAATCGCGCGGGAAAAGAGGCTGTCCACTAAAAAGAATCCTGCAGTCGATTATTCGTCAAGATGAAATCGGCTGTCGGCCTTCGGCTATCGGCTTTCAGCGGTTAAGGAATGCGTGCAGCCCGGAGGTGAAGATTGCAGGAGCCGATAGCTGCGGTCCCGACGCTCCGCCTTACAAGACGTGTGACATGGCCTGGTCGAGGCCGGGCACGGTTTCGAAGAGCTCGAGATCCGCGGGCTTGATCCACTTGAATTCCGAATGCCCGCCGGCGACGCGGACATTCTTGGGAAAGAAGGCTTCAAAGAGAAAGGGGTGAACGATCCACGCCGTGCGCTGCTGCCTGTCCTTTACCTCGAACTCCCTGCCGGCCTTGAGAAATTTCACCTCGCCGCCTTGCAGCCCCGTCTCTTCCCTGATTTTCCTCGTGGCCAGCATGAGGGATGAAGCGCCTTCAACGTCGCCGCCCACGGACTCCCATTTTCCACCGTACGTCCCGGCCTTGCGGCTCCGCTTCAGGATCAAAACGCTGCCGTTGCTTCTGAGGATGATGGTGATGACGTGCTTCGGGTTCATGCCGCCTCCTGTCCCCCTTCCGCCGCTGATCATGGTTCTAACACAAACAGGGGCTTAAAGCAAAAAACATGTGGCGCAAAGCCGCAATGAACGTCCTGATTAAAGGCGCAGGAGGAGCTTTGAATCGCGGGCCCGGGCGTGCTCCTCGATTTGTTTTCTCGTGTCCTCCAGGCCCGCCCTTCCCATGAGCGCCTGGGTAAAGCGCTTGGACTCTTCCACTCCAGGCTGGTCGAACGGCTCGATGCCGCTGAGGTACCCTGCAACGGCCGTGGCGACTTCGAAAATATACATGAGCGCTGCCGCGGACCCGGCCGTGACGCTATCGAGCATGACGGTCATCGCGGGAACGCCGGCGCGCTCGAGGCTGAGCTGCGTGCCGCGCCTCTCGAACGCGATCAGCTCCTCCACGCCGCGCGCGCCGAGATAGGAAAAGGAGCCGTACTCGCCGAACAGCGCGGGTATAGGCAGGCCGCGCCGCTCTTTCACGTCCACGAACATCACGAACTTGTCGGCCGGCCCCTCCTTGACGAGCTGAAGAAGCGAGTGCTGGTCCGTTGCCCCGCGCGCGTCGAGCGGCGTGGGGCCCAGGCGCTGCTCTCCCTTCATTTTCCCCAGGCTCTCGCCCCACAGCTGCCTGAACCACAGCCCCATGTCTGCAAGCTTGTCCGCGTAGCACCACAGCACGTGGACGTTCCTGCCGAAATCCCTGTCCAGCAGGCACGCGCTCGCCCCGATCAGGGCGGCCGGGTTTTTATACAGGTCCTGCTCCAGGCAGGCGCGGCTGACGCGCTGCGCGCCGCGAAGAATTTCCCGCGGGTCGATCCCCGCGAGCGCGGCAGGAAGCAGCCCGATGCTGCTGAGCACTGAAAACCTGCCGCCCACGTCCGGCGGCACGGGGCACGCGGCAATGCCCAGCTGCCTTGAAAGCGCCCTCAAGTCCCCCCTGGCAGGGTCCGTGACAAAGACGAAATGGCGCCCGGCCTCGTCGCCGAGAAGGTCTTGGGCCATTTTCCAGGCCACCATCAGCTGGGAGGCCGTCTCGGCCGTGGAGCCGCTCTTTGACATGACCGCGAAGAGGGTGGTTTTCAGGTCGAGCGCGTCGAGGACGGCCCCGATGGTGTCGGGGTCCGAGTTGTCGAGAAACAGGAGCTTGAGGCCGCCGGGCTTCCACCCGTCCAGCAGCGGCATGGGGTGGTAGGCCGCGCTGTAAAGAGCCCTGGGGCCCAGGGACGAGCCCCCGATGCCCAGGATCACGGCATGGGTGAACGATGAAGGAACGGACGCAACGTACTTCTCGACCGCTTCGACCGCCTCGTTGCCGCCGGGCAGGCCGACCCACCCGAGAAAGTCTCCGCCGCTCCCGATCTTCTCGACGATCGAAGCAACCTCGCCGCGGCACGTGTCCAGGCGGTCCTTCAGCGTCCCGCCTCTGTCTTCAAAGGCCATGAGCGGCCCGAAATCAATCTCCATCATAGCGTTCTCCAAAATCGCATCGTTTGTAGTGCGGGGCTTTACGCCCCGCTTTGTAGTGCGGGGGGTGTAGCCCCCCCCTAAACCCCCCCAGAACAATGGATCAGCGCGGCGTAACCCCCCCCCAACCACCCCCCACAC
>JBDRLK010000590.1:0-5935 GCA_043813155.1 Pseudomonadota bacterium
TCCCAGTAATAGGCATATTATTAATCCTCACGTCAATGTTAGCACATGTTCCAGCAAACTCAAGAATGGAGAACGGTCTTCTCGGCCTGCGCTCGCCCGTCAGTCGAGCACGACCGGCTCCGGGCAGATCTGGAATCCCGCAAGACACGGGAAGGTGAGGCCCTCGAGCGCCGCGCGGATGCATTCGAGGACCTCCGGCGGGGTGGGATCGCACCCGTCATGGACGCCCACGTCCACGACCCGCCCTTCGGGGTCCACGGTGATCACCGTCCCCTCCAGGCCCCACCCGCAGCCCGTCAGCAAGTCCGGGCACTCCTCGTGGGCGGCCTCGTGCAGCCGCATTTCATCTTCGCCGTCCTTTCCCGTCACCTCGATGTGAAGGTAGGCAGGTCGAGCCATTCGTACCGGTCGAGCAGCCACTGCCGCGCCAGCGTGGCGAACGGGCCGCCGCAGGTGACGTGCCCGTCATATCCCAGCAGCCGGAGCATCTCTCCCATGGCGAGCGGAAGGTAGGCGGATCCGCCGTCCGGCATGGAGAAGCCGACGATCTGCGGCCTCCAGGCCCCGATCTCGCCTGCTGCCCGCTTCATGTCCCCGGGCCCGTTGAGCGCGTGGAACCTGGCCTCGAGCCCGGCGGCCCGCAGGGCCGCGACAAGGCAGCCGATGCCGAGGTTCTCGTTGTCAGGGAGCCTTCGGCCCACGAGCGAGACCCTGAACGGTTTTCTTTCCATGTGCTTTGCCTCCCGTGCTCAGTGATCATACTATCAGGTAAGACTATTATAGCACCATGTTCTATGGCGTTGCGTCAGTTGCCGTGACAGGTGCAGGGACCGGCGGCCGGACGGAGGAAGGAGCGGGCGCCGTCTGCGCAGCGTCGGGCACAACCTCGCCGGTTTCACCGGTTGTCTCGATGGTTGTCTCGGGAATGTCCTCGATGAGGATTTCCTCGTCGGGCGGCTCGGCCTGCCCGGTGGGCTCGGTTCCCTTGAGAAACACCTCGGTGATGGCGTCGGTCTGGCCGTCATAGGCCAGAAGACCGGTCTCCGGGTCGATGGAGCGGTACACGATCCCCTCGGGCGGCAGGCCGAAGCGGTGCATGGCGCCCTTGCCAAGGGCAGCTGTCATGAAGCGAAGCCATATGGGCAGGGCCGCCATCGAGCCCGTCTCGTTTTTTCCCAGGGATTTGTAGTCGTCGAACCCGACCCAGACCGTTGACACGAGGGTCGGAACGAAACCCGCGAACCAGGCGTCCTTGGCCATGTTGCTCGTCCCGGTCTTGCCGGCGCAGGGCCGCTTCAGCCCCAGCGCGGCCTTGCCCGTCCCCTCCTTGATCACGCTCTCGAGCATGTTGGTGATCATGAAGGCTTCGGCCGCGGAGAGGACGCGCTCCGGCGCGGAGTGAGGGGGCAGCGGGATCTCCTCCCCGTCGGGCCCCACGATTTTCGTGACGATGACAGGCTCCCACTTGATTCCGCCGCGGGCAATCGTAGCGTAAGCATTGGCGAGCTCCATCGGGGTGACACCGCTCGCGCCGAGCGCGAGCGCCAGGTTGGGCTCGAGCTTTGACTTGATGCCGAGCTCGCCGGCAAGCTTGACGATGTCCTTTATGCCGGTTTTTTCCGCCACCCTGATGGCCACGAGGTTGATGCTTTCGGCCAGCGCCCTTCTCAGCCTGACGTTTCCTTCAAAATGCCACTGCTCGTAATTCTTGGGCTGGTAATCCTCGTATGTCAGGGGCGCGTCCTCGATGATGGTGGCCGGCGTGATCTTCCTGCTCTTTAGAGCCGTCAGGTAGACGATGGGCTTGAAGGCGCTGCCGGGCTGACGCCTGGCCTTCAGCGCCCTGTTGAAATCTCCCCTGTGATGCGCGCAGGCCCCCACCATGGCCACGACTTTCGATGATTCCACGTCAATGGCGACCAGGGCCGCCTCCGGGCCCATCTCCAGCCTCAGCCTGGCGACTTTCTCACCCTTGAACGTTTCCTTTCCGTCGACCAGGGACACGCGCGCCGTGCATTCCTTGCGTATGAGCCGGCTTGCCTCGAGCTTGTCGGGATTGTATCTGGCGTGCCCTGCGATGGCTGCGGCCCCTTTTTCGCTTCCGAGCTGAAAAAGAATCATGCCTTTCTCGTCATCGCTGTCCAGCACCGCCGCCGCATAGATCCTGCCCATGACGGGTTTTTTATCCGGCTCGAGCTTGACACCGGACGGGTGCCAGCGGCATTTCTGGGATTTGAGGCCGCCCTTCGAAGTTTTCTTGAACCCCACCGGCCCCCTGAACCCGCGCCTCATGTCGAGCTTCTTCAATCCCGCGGACACGGACTCCCTGGCCGCTTCCTGGATGTCGGGCTTCATGGTCGTGTAGACCTGGTACCCGCCCCTGGAGGCATTTTCCTTCCCCACCACCTCGTCAAGCATGGCGAGCCCGAAGTCCACGAACTCCGTTCCCAGGCCGGGGTCGGCGCCGGTATGGGGCTCCTCGGGCATGGGCTCGGCGCGGGCGAGCTCGGCCTCCTTTTCGGTGATAAAGGTGTGCTGGTGCATCTGGCTCAGAACCCAGTTGCGGCGCTTCCGGGCCTTTTCCATGTCCTTGAAAGGCGAATAGATTTCAGGACCCCTGGGCATGCCGGCAAGGAGGGCCGCCTCGGCAAGGGACAGCTCGCTGACTTCCTTTCCCGTATAGTAGAGCGAGGCTTCCCGGATGCCGTAGCGCCCATGGCCCCAGTAAATCTGGTTGAGGTACAGGAACAGGATCTCTTCCTTGCTCATGTTCTGCTCTATTCTTCGCGCAAGCAAAAGCTCCCTTATTTTTCGCTTGAACGTTCTTTCCCTGCCCAGGTAGAATGTCCTGGCCACCTGCTGTGTGATCGTGCTCGCTCCCTGGCTGACTCCCCCCTTGAGGATATTGATGATGAGCGCCCTGAAAATGCCGGGGTAGTCGAGCCCCTCGTGCTCGAAGAAATCCGCGTCCTCCGCCGCGAGGATTGCGTTGACGACGACCCTGGGGACCGAGGGCATGTGAACGACCGATCTTCTTTCCACGTAAGTTTCGCCGATCACCGTCCCGTCGGCCGCATAGAACCGGTTGCTCTGAGGCGGGTGGTACTTTTCTCTCAGGTCCTCGGTGGAGGGCAGGGACGTGGAGTACACGGCAACGATGGACCCGGCTGCCACGAACCCTGCCAGAAAAAGCAGCAGGCAGGCGATGACCGCAACCTTGAAGGTTTGAAGAAGAATATTTTTCCAGCTTATGTTCCTTGCAGGGCCGTGCTTTTTCTTTTTCTTTTTTTCAGGCATAGCGGGTCAGGTAATATCTGTAGAGCCGCTCTATGTACTGCGAAAACGGCGGACATTCAATCGTGCCGCCTTCGAGCGCCTGCCTGGTGTTCGCGATGTCGTAGTCGCCCCTCTGGAAAAGGAAACGCAGGGGGAAGCTCGACCGTTTCAGCTTTTCCGCCATGAACCCGATCCACTCGACCATGTACATGGGCTCGATCATGGGGAGCCTGGTGATGAGGTCAAGCGGCACGCGATAGCACGTCCTGCCCATAAGATCGCTCACCGCGTCGACAAAGGTTCTTATGGAAGGGGACGCGGGATCCACGAGACAGAATGTTTTTCCTATGTTTTCCCCGGACCCGATGATGTTCAGGATTGCCCTGGCGCAGAAATCGTTGGGGGAAAAGGATACGATGCTTTCCTCTGAATCCAGGGACAGCAGGGGCAGAGGCCTGGGCAGCGACCTCGCGTATTTAGTGATGATCTTGAAGAATGGCACGAGCCCGTAATCCTCGTCGCATTCTCCCGTGTCCGCGTTGCCCGCCAGGAGCCCGGTCCTGAAAATGATGATGGGTATGGAGCGCGACGCGTTTCGCAGCTTTGACTCGGCGATAAAGTGATTCTTGTTAATGGGATCGTAAAACGCCTGGCCCACGTCGAGCCAGTCCTCGTAAAACCTGCCCGGGTAGTTGCCGGAGATAAAGCTGCTGGATATGTGGGCAAGGAGCTTCAGGTTCGGAAACCTGTGGGCCAGTGATATGATCTGGTCCGTTCCCTTGATAATGGATTCCGTTACGATGAAATATCTTTCCTTTTCCCTCAGGTGAAGCGGAGGGCAGTGAATGATGTAATGGATTTTCCTGGAAATCGAATCGATCGTCCGGGAATCGAGCCCGGCGCCGGGAGACGTGTTGTCCCCCCACAGGATTTCCAGCGACCCTGGCGCGTTTTCATCGCGCAGCAGCTTTTTTTTCGCTGCTTCGATGGCGGGACGCTCGTCGGGGTGTGCGAGCGCGATTATCTTCCAGCCCTCTTTCATGAGAAACGTCAGGATTGTTTTGCCCAGAAATTCGGTAGGGCCGATAATTAAAACACATCTCTCCTGGATATCATTCATATTACCGGGATAATAAATGAAAAATTCACTAAAAACAAGAAAGAAGCCATCAGCCTTCTGACTCATTGCGTCCGGGATTCCGGGATGGAAAAAGGATGGGGTGGCGGTGCTGAAGGCTGAAAGCTGACAGCGGAAGGCTGAAGGCTGAGCTCCGCGTCAGCCGCACACTCCCGAGGTCGTGTTGCACGTGCCGATCGTCGGGCCGAAGAAGTCGATGCACCAGTCGTTGTCGATGCACTTGGGGATGCAGATGCCGGCCGGGGCCGTCAGGCCGCCGTACACGGCCAGGTACGTTCCGAAGAGCTCGGCGTTGTAGCAGGCCATGTCGGCCTGCGTGCAGCCGTTCGAGCCGGGCGCGGCGTCCGGGGTTTCGCAGCCCTCCCAGCACATGTAGGACCAGCAGCCGCCGGTCGCAATCCCGCCGCCGCCGTCGCCGCCGCAGATGTCGTGGGCCGCCGCCGACGTGGCGCTGCACTGGGCCGAGCAGAAGGACGGCGCGGTGATTCCGGTGAACTGGATGCAGGAGCCGATGCCGAAGGGCGAGATGCAGTCACCGTCCTCGGCGCATGTGGCGCCGACCGCGGCGCCGCCCTCGTGGAAGCTGCCGGACCAGCAGAACCCGTCTATGCCGCCCGCAGGAGGCGAATGCCAGAAATCCGCTTCAACGGGCCAGCATGCCTGCTCCTCGCCCGAGGTGCTTCTGCACTCGTAATCTCCCGCGGTCACTTCCCTTCCGAAGTGGCACGTTCCCACGCAGGCGTAGAAGGGGTCGGTGCTGGAGCCCAGGTTGGCGCAGGCGCCGCCGTGCTCGCTGCATCCGCGGCCCACGTAGTTGCAGGCGTCCTTGATGCAGTAGCCGCCCGGCCAGTACGGTCCCGTTTCCGGGTCGGAGTAGTTGTACGCGTCGAGGCACCTTCCGTCGGGCGGGCACCAGGCGTCCCCTTCGCAGGGTCCGCCCCAGGTATTGCCCGCGTCCCCGTTGTTCACGCAGCTGAAGGTCACGGCGCAGCGGCCGGGGTCCGTGGGCGGGTCGTCGAAGAGCCCGCCGTTGTCGCAGGTGTTGGTGCAGCCGGCCTTGGCCACGACTTCCTCGGACCCGCGGGTAAAGTCGCCGTTCAGGTCCCACCACCGCTCGCAGCACTGCGTGTCGTTCGAGCACCCGTCGAAGCAGGCAGCGGCCGTGATGCTGCACTCGTACCCCACGCGGCAGCCGCAGTTGTACGGGTACTGGTTCCCGGAAGTGTCGACCGGCTCGCACGCGTCGAAGCAGCCGTAGTACTCCTGGCCCATGCTCTCACCGGCGTACAGGCAGACGGACCCGGCCGGGCATGTCGCCGCTACGTCCGGGTCGCAGCCCTCTGTGCCCGCGCCGATGATGAGGCACTGGCCGCCCGGGTTGCCGACATAGAGACGGCTGTCGAAGAACTCTGTTTCCTCGGCAGAGCACTGGCCCCCGAACTCGCACGTATCGTGCGACACGCACGCGGCGCCGATCTGCCCGCCCGTGGGCACGGTCTGGCAGCCGGCGCTGCAGGGCAG
>JBDRLK010000591.1:0-3853 GCA_043813155.1 Pseudomonadota bacterium
AAGCCCGACGAAGGAAAGGTCCTGGTCAACGGCAGCCGGATCCGCGGCCTCACGCCCATAACGCAAAAGGACACGATCGGCATGGGCAAGGCGAAGCTGTGCATCGCAATTCAGGGTGACCCGAAGAAGAAGCTGGTAGGGACCTATTTCGCGCAAATCCAGATCCTTACCAAGTGCCCCGAGTGCGGCCATCCCGTGCCGGTCAACGGGCTTTTGAACAAAATCCACTGCAATACCTGCCAGAGCGATTTTACCTGGTCGGGCAACGGATGGAAGATGTTCCTGGAAGACATCCAGAGCTCGGTCATGACGTCCGGCGGCATGTCCACGAACTACCTGTCCCACGGCACGACCGTGGAGGCGACCGCGGCCACGCCCGTCTGTCCTTCCTGTAAAAAGAGCATACCCGGGGAGGCGCTCGAAGGATGCGAGGGTGGAAGCGTGTCCTGCCCCGGATGCGGCCATGCCATGGGCTGTTGCCCGGCGCCGCAGTGGCTTGCCGAGGCTTTCCCGAATCTCAAGGCTGTCTACGGCGGGGAGGCTGAGCCCGGGGGCGGCGAAGCCGTGGAGCTGTCCGGACAGGCGGGAAAGCCCGTGCTCTTCAAATGCCCGGGCTGCAACGCCACGCTGAAGATCACGGCCGGGAGCGAGCGGGTCACGACCTGCGAGTTCTGCAAGTCCGACGTCTACCTGCCCGATGACCTGTGGCTGCGGCTTCACCCGGCAAAAAAGATGGAGCCCTGGTACGTCAGGTTCGAGGGAAAAACGAGCGACATCCTGGAGTACGAGAAGGAATCCAGGAAGTTCATCGGCATGCAGCAGGTCGTGGAGCAGGGTGCGGCATCCATGGGATTTTTCGAAGACGACGGGAAGCCGCCCGCTGAAAGCGCGGCAGCCGCGCGCAGCAGGAGCGGGCTGATCGCCTTCATCGTCATCGGCTTGCTGGTCGTAGCCGCGCTTGCCTTATTTCTCCTGCTGTAGCGGGGCCCATGATCGCCCATGGAAAAATAAACTGGAGGTTATTGATGACGTTAACAGGAAAAAATCATGCATTGACCGCCCTTTTTCCTGCGGCTCTCTTTGCCTTGGTCTCATGCGGAGACGGGGGCTCGGCCGATGAGGGAGACGCTGATGCGGACGTTCCGGCCGAAAGCGCCGGAGACCCTGACGCGGGTGAAGGTGGCCTTGACGGGGAAGCCGATGTGGAGGATGACCCGGACGAAGAAGAGGACGCTGCGGATGACGCGGACGAGGAAGAGAACGGCGGGCCTGTCTTCGAGCCCGACCCGGCGCGGATTTACGACGACATCGCCTACCTCGCATCCGTGGAGCTCGCCGGCCGGGAAGCGGCCACGGCCGGCAACGAGCTGGCGCTCCAGTACGTGGAGGAGCTGTTCACCGGGCTCGGCCTCGAGCCTGCGGGCGATGACGGCACGTACAGGCACACGTTCGAATTCCCCATGTGGGCCCTCGGCGCGCCTCCCTCGCTTTCCGTCAACGGAGAAGATCTTCTGCCGATCGATGAGTTCGACGTTTATCGCTATTCAGGTTCGGCTGCAGCGGACGGCAGGATCGTTTTCGTGGGCTACGGCGTGGTCGTGCCGCCCTTCGACCCTGATGAGTACCCGTCCTGCCCCCTGGACCCCGGAGGCTACGACGACTTCGCGGGCATGGACGTGGACGGCGCAGTGCTCCTGAAGTACGCCGGCTTTCCGACGGGCGACTATTTCGGGGCGGAAAATTGTCCAACCGAGAGCGGCCTGGAAGCCGCGGTCTCCCATGGTGCGCTGGCCATTTTGAGCGTGTCGGATGACTGGCGGCCGCCGGAGATTCTGCACGGCGTCAATGCCACCCGGGACGGCGAGCAGGCGCCGCTTCCCGTGCTCCTCCTGGACCGCGACGTTGCCGAAGCCCTTTTCCCGGACATGGCCGACCGGCACGATGACATCAACGATACGCTGCGCCCCTCGAGCATCGAAACGGGGCTCGAGGCATCCTTGTCGGTCGAAGCGACCGTGACCACGGCGGAAACCAGCAACATTGTCGGCGCGCTTCCCGGCGCCGACCCAGAGCTCGGCGACGAAGTCGTCGTGGTGGGCGGGCATGTCGACCACGAGTGGCAGGACCCGGGCTCGGGCATTATATTCCCCGGCGCCGACGACAATGCTTCCGGCACGGCCATCATGATGGAGCTTGCCCGCGGCGCCGCGTGGACCATCCCCTCCCCGGCCCGCACCATCGTGTTCGCAGCCTGGAACGCAGAGGAGAGCGGCCTGCACGGCTCCTGCGCCTACGTGGACAGGCCGTCTCACCCGATCGAAAGCATGATCGCCATGATCAACCTGGACTCCATCGGCGGCGGCAGCGGGACCGGTTTCTGGGTCCTGGGCGGCGGCCTGGCGGTCAACAGGTGGCTCGTTGAGGTCATGGTGGGCGCACAAATCGAACACCGCTACGAAGGCGTTGTCAGGTCGGCCACCGGGTCGCAGTCCTCGGATCACTTCTGTTTTGCCGGGCAGGGGGTGCCCGTCATGTCGTTGACAACGCTCGGCGACCACACGCACGTTCACACGCAGTTCGACACCATCGACGTCATCAACCTGGACGAGCTCGACGTGGGCTCGCACCTTCTCTGGTGGACGCTCGAGGCGCTCGCCAACGGGACCGAAGGCAGGTACCTGGACATTTGACAGGCCGGCGCTACCGGCATCGCTGCACGCCCACGTATCCCTCGTACATGACGAAGCACATTCCCGCATAATCGTCGTAAAGACAATCGCACTCGTCGTAGGACGCGCCGCACGCGAGCGGGGGCATGTCGCAGGGGCCCCAGGCCCACTCGTTGCTGCAGCCCGCGTCGCACACAAGGGCGACCTCCCTTTCGAACTCGACACTGCCGTCGCAATTGTAGTCCCAGCCGCCGCAGTTGGTCGGCTCCTCGTAATAGATGTCCTGGCCGCTGAAGGCGAACGGGTCCCTGTCGCAGCAGTCCCTGTCGTCCACGACATATCCCGCAGGGCAGGGGCTGCCGCAGCCGCGGCTCAGAGGGTCCCCGTGGCTGTCGAAATCCTTGTCGGCGAAACATACGCACTCGGGCGGACAGTCGCCGTCCGACACGCAGCGGCCGTGGCCGTCGCAGCGCTCCCCGCTCGTGCAGGTGTCGCCGTCATCGCAGGGGCTCGCATTGAACGCCGGTATGCATTTTTTCCCCGCCGGGATGACGACGCACCGATCGTCCGTGCACGGGTCGGAATCATTGCAGTCAGCGTCGCCGTCGCATGAAAACAGGCAATCGTTGTTGCACCCGTCGAAGTTGACCCCGTTTCCGTCGTCGCACTCCTCGCCGTCGTCCTTCGCGCCGTTCCCGCAGCCAGGGCCCGCGTCGATGCCCACCCACTCCTCTTCAGCCTCCAGGTCGGCCGATGCGTCAAAAAACTCCGGCGGCGGCATGGCGGCCTTTTCCATGTCGAGAAGACACCCGGCCGGCAGCAGAGACATGCCGCAGCACGCCGTCAGCATCCAATGCATCCTGTTCATCCGCCCCGTCATGAGCGATCCCGGAATTCTGCCCTGCACATAAACTATTAAACACTCTTTAAATATGGAAATCAAGCTCGCAGCGTCATGCGGGCGCGATTGGAAACAGTTGTTTTGCGGGCGACTGAAGAGGCTGTGTCGCAATTGGTGCTGCGCCCCCTCGGGGCGCCACATACAGGCACGCCAGGGGCGTGCAGCACCACTATACTACAAAGGCGTAGCTTTTGGTTTTTAGTTGAAGGATCATGGAACAGCCCTGATCGCTCGGCTACCAGCCTTCAGCTTTCAGCAATCAGCTGTCAGCTTCGAGGAATTG
>JBDRLK010000592.1:0-8180 GCA_043813155.1 Pseudomonadota bacterium
TGTTGACGCAGGTTTCGTTGGACAGGCAGTCCGCGCCGCACCCGTCGACAGACACGTTGTTCCCGTCGTCGCATACCTCGCCCGCGGCCCAGTCAACGTAATCGTTGCCGCAGGTCTCGTCGGACAGGCAGTCCGCGCTGCACCCGTCTCCCGAGATGTTGTTCCCGTCGTCGCACACCTCCCCGGGGTCCCGATGGCCGTCGCCGCACTCGGGCGGGACCTCGATCCTGCATCCCCCGTCGCAGCCGTCGCCGGGCACGGTGTTGCCGTCATCGCACTGCTCCACGCCGAACCAGACCCAGCCGTCGCCGCACTCCGCCCGGGTGCAGCCGTTGAGGCAGGCGTCGTTGTTGCTCAGGTTGCCGTCGTCGCACTCCTCGCCGGGGTCGAGATTGCCGTCGCCGCACTCGGGCGGGACCTCGATCCTGCAGTCCCCGTCGCAGCCGTCGCCGGGGATCCTGTTCCCGTCGTCGCACTCCTCCACGCCGGCCCGGGTGAAGCCGTCGCCGCAGCTCGCCCACGAGCAGTTGTTGAGGCACGCGTCGTAGTTGCTCAAGTTGCCGTCGTCGCACTCCTCGCCGGGGTCGAGATTGCCGTCGCCGCACTCGGGCGGCACCTCGAACCTGCACTCCCCGTCGCAGCCGTCGCCGGGGGTGGTGTTGCCGTCGTCGCACTCCTCCACGCCGGCCCGGAGGAAGCCGTCGCCGCAGGCCGCCCACGAGCAGTTGTTGAGGCAGGCGTCGTTGTTGCTCAGGTTGCCGTCGTCGCACTCCTCGCCGGGATCGATGTTTCCGTCGCCGCACTCGGGCGGAACCTCGATCCTGCAGTCCCCGTCGCAGCCGTCGCCGGGAACCCTGTTGCCGTCGTCGCATTCTTCCACGCCGATGTAGAGGAAGCCGTCGCCGCAGCCCGCAACGCGGCAGCTTGTGAGGCATGCGTCGTTGTTGCTGTCGTTGCCGTCGTCGCACTGCTCGCCCGCGTCCACCACGCCGTTGCCGCATTCGGGCGGCGTCTCGATCCTGCAGTTGGGGTCGCAGCCGTCGCCCGGAACGCGGTTGCCGTCGTCGCATTCCTCGTTGCCCGCCCACAGGAAGCCGTCGCCGCACACGGCGTCCCTGCAATAGTTGGTGCAGGCGTCGCTGTTGCTCAAGTTGCCGTCGTCGCACTGCTCGCCCGCGTCCACCACGCCGTTGCCGCAGTCGGGCGGCATCTCGATCGTGCAGTCCGCGTCGCAGCCGTCGCCGGAGGTCGTGTTCCCGTCATCGCACTCCTCGCTGCCCGACCACAGGAAGCTGTCGCCGCAGTAGGCGTCCCTGCAGAAGTTGGTGCAGGCGTCGCTGTTGCTCATGTTGCCGTCGTCGCACTGCTCGCCCGCGTTCACCACGCCGTTGCCGCAGTCGGGCGGAATCTCGAACCAGCAGTTTTCGTCGCACCCGTCGCCGTCGTCGGTGTTGCCGTCATCGCACTGCTCGACCCCGGTCCACAGGAAGCCGTCGCCGCACAGCGCCGAGGTGCAGTCCTCGACACATGCGTCGCTATTATCGCTATTGCCGTCGTCGCACTGCTCGCCCATCTCGAGGACGCCGTTGCCGCACTCGGGCGGGGCCTCGAGCATGCAGTCCCCGTCGCAGCCGTCGCCCGGCCATGTGTTTCCGTCGTCGCACTCCTCGCCGGCCTCCTCGTCCACGACGCCGTTTCCGCAGATCTCCCTGGAGCGGCAGTCGCCGCTGCAGCCGTCGCCGGAAACCGTGTTGCCGTCATCACAGGCTTCGCCCATTTCGAGGACGCCGTTCCCGCAGTCGCCCCAGATGTTTTCGTTTTCCTTCATCCCGGTTCTCCCGCAGGCCGCAAGAGCAGGCAGAAGAGCCGCCGCTATGATGAAATAAAATTTCTTATCCATACTTTTGATCCCTTTGGAGTGGTTTAATGGTTATTTTACTCTAATTCCATCTCTATTCAATACAATGAACAACTATAACGCTCAACTATCCATCAACGTTATACATCATATGCAGCAATTTTCAACTTGGCAGTTTTTTTAAACCGTCACATGGAAACTTTTTCGCCAGCCGCCGCGAAAAGGCAATAACACCGGTTAAAATGGAACATTTCAAAACACAAGGCTGAAGGCAGAAGGCTGATGGCTGAACGCTGACAGCCGAAACCCGCTGGGTTTCCAGAAAGGAGAAAGCCATGACAGAAGCAGTTTCACAGGCGGTAAAGGGATTCAAGGAAGACATATATGAATTCAAATATGACATCAATCCCGGGGAGGAGAAAATCGGCAAGGGAAAGGACGAGCCGGGTGGAAACGTCTGCGTAATCGGAAAGAAGCCGGCGGACGGATGGCCGGGCAGCTGCGGCAAAACCGCGCCGCCGGTATTCATGGCGGACATGCTGCTCAACAAAGCGAGCGCGGATCATTTCGAGGTTACGCAACAGGACATCATGGGGGGAGGCGGAAAAAAGGCGGGTTGGGTCCGGTCGGCGCTGCTGGAGCACATCAGGGAGAAGGGCGCGGGCGGGAAATTCCTCCGGTCGCTTGCCTCCACGTCGCGCGAGGGGGTCGAGCTCGTGTGGCGCAAGGTCCTGGACGGGCTTGGCTTGAAGGGGCATGAGCAGAAAGCGATGATCGGCGGCCTCGTTGACGAAACAGCCTGGGTTGCGACCGCGCTCGTCAGGGACAGCGTGAAGGAAAGCGTATTGAAGGTAGTCGACAACGCGCGGCAGGTTGCCGGCGAGATCGCGGGCAGCGGCGAGCACCTTGAGAATTTTGCAAAGAGCCTCGTCTCGACGAAGGATGACGCAAGAAGAGCGCTGAAGCTCCAGGCCGCGGGGTTTGGCAAGGATGAGGCGCGCAGGATTTCGCTTCTCCTGGCGGATGGAAGCCCGGAGGCGGGAAAAAAAGCGGCCGGCCGGCTTGCCTCGGGCCTGTCCGGGCTGATCGAAGGGCTCGACAAGGTGCGGGCAAAAGTCGCCATGATGCCCCTTGGCAAGTATGACGCGCTGCTGGACTTCAAGCCCGAACTGCGCGGTGTCCTGAAGAACGTCGGCGCCGGGCTCGGTCAGCCCGATTTCCTGTCCATCGAGGTTCTCGAGGCCGAATGCAATGCCTATATCGGCTCGGTGGCATCCACGTGCGGCAAGCTCATCATCAGCGTGGCTTCGCTGGCCGCGTTTTCCTTTGCAACGGCCGGGATCATCGGCCCGGGCACGTCCACGGCCCTGAAGGTCCTCTGGCACGCGGCCGCGGCCCTGGAGACGGGAGCTGACAACGCCCCGGGCATCCTGGACATGCTGCAGGACAAAAAGGACAAGGCTTTGCTGGAGAATATCGGCTTGAAGCATGACTAGCCGGCGGGAATCAGTGCGATTCCCTGATGCAGCGGGGCTGAAGCCCCGCACGGCAATCGATTTGCAAGTTAATCATTGACCTTGCCCGTCCGGTTCATTTATATAGGTTCCATGAGCTCTACCAACAGGAAACACCAGCTTATCGGAAGGGATAAGCAGATCGACAGGCTGATTCTTCTGGCCGACAGGGTCAGGGAAAAGAAGATCCCTGTTTCCGTTCTCATCGCCGGCCGGGAAGGGGTCGGGAAAACGGCTCTCATGCATTATGTCGTCAGCATCCTGGGCAAACAGGATCCCACCCTGCTTGCGCTGCGGAGCCCGGCGCAGCGCGGAAGGGCTGCGCCCTTTTTTCCCATGGATCAGATCGTCATGGAGATGCTGAAGCTCAAGCCTCTTGCATTGAAAAAGCCGGCGGAAGAAGCCACGGAAACGGTCAGGTCAAGGCTCGAGGAAATGCAGATCATCGAGGACAAGGAGGAGCTGAGCCAGCACGCTCGAAACCTCCGGTCGCTGCTTTCCACCACGGTGCGGAGCGAATCCGACGCGGAAGAGGAAATGACGACGCCCGTGGAAAAGTACCTGTATTCCATAAGGCGCATCCTGAGCCTTCTGGCGGACAAGAGGAGCGTGGTCCTGATGGTGGATGACATGCACACGTATTCCGCCGAGAGCCTCGGAATGGTCAGAGCTCTGCGAACGGGCCTCATGGGCAAGCCCGTTCTATGGGTGCTGGTTTCCGAAGACGCGACCGGTGAGGCCAAAAAGCTCGCCAATGAAACTCTGGAGCTGTCTCCGCTCAGCAGGGATGAATTGGGCGAGTTTTTAAAGGAGAGCTTCTCCGACCTCGATCCGTTTCCCGAAAAGCTGGTCGACGTGCTGTACCCGACGTCGGGAGGTGTTCCGGGCGTTCTGCAGCATCACATCGGCCTGCTCATTGAAGAGAGGATTCTCGTTCTCGGGCCGGACGGCAACTGGATTTTCAAGCCCGATCGCCTCGTGCCCGAAAATCTGCCCATCGATTCAAAGGCGATCATAGAGCTGAAGCTGTCACAGCTCGATGAAGGGGAAAGGGAGGTGCTTCTCCTGGCCGCGTTCATCGGCGAGGTGTTCTGGGACGACGCGCTCCTGGCCCTCAGAAGAGTGGGAAAGGCGCAGGACAGGGAAGATGCCGCGCAGATCTGGCCGGACGATTCCGAGATCCTGGGCATTCAGACGGTCATCGACGAGCTCTGCAAGAAGGGCTTTATCAGCAGCCTGGAGTCCCAGGAATTCTACGGTGTGGCGGAGTACACGTTCGCCCACGAGGGATTGCGCCAGAGGCTTTTAACGGAGGCGGATGGGGCGAAAAACGCGGCCTATCAAAGGGCCGCGGCCAGGTGGCTCGAGATGATTTCGAGGGACAAGATCGGCGAGTACGCCGAGGTGATAGCCAGGAAGCTCGAGAGGGCGGGCGACAGGCACGCATCGGCGCACCTTTACGTGAAGGCGGCAAAAGTCGCCAGGGGCCGGTACCTTTTCGAGAGGGCCCATTACCTGTTCGGCAAAGCGCTGGAGAACTGTGACGAGGGTGAGGCGGCCGATGCGCTCGATTCGCTTCACGAAATGGGAAACATGGCCCAGGCCCTGGGCAAGATGGACGATGCCCTGGAGCACTTCACGCGCATGCTTCATGTTTCCTGGAAGTGCGTCAGCCGGGCCAAGGCGGCGGCCGCGCTGAGCAAGATCGGCAGGATTCACAGGCAGCAGGGGGATTACTCGGCGGCCAGGGCGTTTCTCGAGCGAAGCCTGTCCCTGTTCAATCAGGCCGGGGACGCGCGCGGCATCGCAAGCACGAAGGACGATCTGGGCACCATCAATTACCTGATGGGAAACTACGAGAGGGCGAGGGAGCTCTACGACAGGGCCCTCCATGGCAGGCTGCAGATGAATGACGAACGGGGTGTCGCGCTTTCCTACGAGCATATCGGCCAGATCGAAAGGGCCAGCGGCAACTACGAAGAGGCCGAGAAGCACTTCAGGCAGGCATTGGAAATACGGCGCAAGATCAGGGACGCGGATGGCATTATTTCGGCTCTCAACGCCATGGGGATCATTGCCTTTGAAAGGGGCGGCAACGAGGCGGCGATTTCCATCTGGAAAGAGGCCCTGGAGCACGCGACCAGGACGAGCAACCTGAGGATGATGGAATATCTCAACAACAACATCGGCGAAGTTTTCATGGGGCTCGGAAGCTACAAGATAGCGGAAACGCATTTCAGGCAGTGCATGGACATCGCCATGCTGGTGTCCGACAAGAGGGTGGAGGCCGAGGTCTGCAAGAACTTCGGCCTTCTTTACACGAAAACCGGAAACGTGAAGGGTGCGCGCGAATACCTGAACAGGTCCATAGCAACGGCAAAGCAGATCGGCGCCAAGGAGCAGATGGGCCATGCCCTCCAGGCGCTGGGCCAGCTCGAGGGTTTTTCGGTGTTTGACGAGACGGGCGGGCCGGCCGGTGCGGCCGATTCCTATTTCCAGGAGGCCCTCGACATCTTCTCCGATATCGGCAACGAGAGCGAATTCCTCAGGACCATTGAAACGTACGGCCAGTTTCTCTTCGACCACGGCCGCGTGGACGAGGCCATTTCAGTCATGGCGAAGGCTCTCGATGAGACGCCCATTCGATCGGAGGAGATCAAGAAGCGCCTGGCGGAAACCATCAGGAAGATGAAGAGATTCGCTGCATCGTGATGCGGCCGTCTTAACATACCCGGGGTAGGGGAGGCTTTAGCCTCCCTCAACCCCACTCGCAGGGTAGGGGAGGCTTTAGCCTCCCTCAACCCCACTCGCAGGGTAGGGGAGGCTTTAGCCTCCCGTCGAACATGGTACGGGCGACTGAAGTCTACCCATGTTTGGGCGGGCGGAGGAGGAACTAACGGCCAGCGACCATCGACTATCATGGAACTGATCCTCAAAGACCGGTATGAGGTCGTCAGGAAAATCGGCAAGGGCGGAATGGCGGAAATTTTCCGCGCCCTGATGAAGGGGCCCCGCGGTTTTAAAAAAGAGGTCTGCATAAAACGCATCCTTCCCAAGCTCTGCAAGCATCCGGGCTTCGAAGCCATGTTTCTCGACGAGGCCAGGATCGCGGCGACCCTCCAGCACGCCAACATCGTCCAGGTCTTCGATTTCGACAGGGATGGGGACGGCAATTATTTCATCGTCATGGAGTTTATCGACGGACCGAGCCTCAAGGCCGTGGAGGTGCGCGCATGGGAGATGAAAAGGGCGTTCGAGGTCGGGTTCGCCGCGGCAATCGCCCAGAGCGTTCTCATGGCCCTGCACCATGCCTGGACGAAAAAAATCGAGGGCAGGAGGATGCGCGTTGTTCACCGCGACCTGAGCCCCCACAATATTCTCGTTTCAGGCGAGGGAGAGATAAAGATAACGGATTTCGGTATTGCCAAGGCCGTAAACAGCGCCGTGCGAACACAGTCGGGCGTCATCAAGGGCAAAGCCGCCTACATGTCGCCGGAACAGGCCGCCGGGAGGAAAGCGGACCGGCGCAGCGACCTGTACTCTCTCGGCGTGATGCTCTGGGAAATCCTTGCGGGCAGGAGGCTGTTCAACAGCGGGCCCGACGGGAAGGGGCGGCCGATGCATGATGAAAGACGCAGCGTCCCCTTTCTGCCGGAGCTCAGGGACGACGTTCCGGAAGCTTTCGGGATGCTCGTGGACGGCCTTCTCAGGGTCGATCCGGACGAGAGGCCGCCCGGCGCCCTCGACGCGCTCGAGATCCTTGAGAAGTCCGGCGCAGCGCCGCTTTCACCGGTAGGCGTGAAGAGGGTCATGGACGAGCTCGGGTTCGGGGGAAGCGGAGCCGCCGAAACGGACGGGACCGCCGATCTGAAAAGTGCGGGCCCGGGGGAAGACGACGCTTCCGTGCTCACGGGTCGGGGCGCGAGCTCGACCCTCAGGCAGACAAGCGCGCTGTCGACGGTGGTGGATGAGAGGCCTGCCGCGGCGCAGCGGCGCCATGCGGCCGCGGGCGCCGGGCTTCCCGTTATATTCCTGGCGGCCTTCGCCCTGCTTGCGGCGGCCTCTGCCGTGACGTTTTCATTCATGAAATCTTCCGGCGATCCTGCCCCCGGCCCTGGGATGGCTGCCCTGCGGGGCAAGGCGATAACGGCCGCTGCAGCGGCCGCGCCGCCCCGCGAGCCGATTGGCGCCGACATGAAGCTCGAGGCCGCAGGGGAACCCGGGGCCGCAGCCGCGGCCGTCCCGGCCGACGACCGGGCGGAGGAAGGAAAGGAAAGGAAAGAAAAAAAAGCGCATCCTGCCGGACTTCTCAGCATCAATGTCCGCCCCTGGGCTCACGTCGTCATCGACAGGAAGAAAGCCGGCTACACGCCCCTTCGAAACCATGAGCTGACGGCGGGCAGCCACACGATCGTGATCAGTAATCCAAAGCTCGACAAGGAAAAAATAGTCAAGGTGAAGATCGAAGAGGACAAAGAAAAAGTGATTTTTCTCGATTTCACCGAAAACGAAAACCCGGCCCCTTCCGGTTCCCCGGCAAATCTGTTACAATAGAACCATGGACCGGGAAGGCAGCATATTCATCGTCGAAGATCACCAGAGCATGCGCGAGACGCTCGAGATCTTTTTCACGCGAAAGGGGTGGGGCGTTCATAGCTGCCCGAACGGCAAAGAGGCCATTGCAAAGCTCAAGTCATCCCCGCCCTTCGATCTTGTCATTACCGATCTTGTCATGCCGGGAGCCGTTGGGAGGGAAGTGCTGAGGGTGGTCAGGAAGCTCGACCCGACGACGCAGGGTATCGTGATCC
>JBDRLK010000593.1:0-2451 GCA_043813155.1 Pseudomonadota bacterium
GGTAAGCGTTCACGGGGTAGCAGTCAAGGATTGATTCGATTATGAAAGCACGACGAATTTTTCTTTGACTTGGACACCGGGATGCCGCGTCAGCGGTTCTTTCCACTCAACGCGGACATTGCCTTCCCTCATTCCGCAAACAAGGATTCTTCTGAAATCATTCGGATACTTTTTCTTTTTGAACTGAATAAGTTTTTCAATCATCTTTTCGCAGTCGGTAGACTTGAATTCTTTCCAGAGCGTGGGGAGAGAATCCTCAAAGACCTTGAGCACGGACAGGTAATCGTGGCTTTCAATGCCCGTGGCTCTATCCCATGCGACATTGGCAAGAAGTAATGCGGCATGGGCTGCCTCGGCGCTTGGTTCCGCGCGGGGTCGTTTCAACAGCTTCTGAGCCATCTCTTTCATGATATCGGACATCTTTATTGCCATGCTTGCATCTCCTTTCTTATTACAATCAGGCTGCCAGGGGAATCTGGACGAGCTGCTGTCCGGGAACCAGCGAAGGTGCTTGCCGGTGATTCATGTGGGCCTTGATCGCGCAGGTCACATAGTCAAGGACGTTTCGATCCTGCTGCTTGCACGTGGCCCCTACGGTCATCATCCGTTCGACGAAAAGGCTGCCCCTTTGGCTTTCCGTTCCAAAGCTGCGCTTGCGCCACAGCACGGCGGGCCGGATGGCCCGCTCGGCGGCGTTGTTCGTCGGTTCCACTCCCCGCACGTCTATGAAGGTCCACAGGGCATCGCGCACCTTCAGGATTTCCTTGCACGTTTCCTGTGTCTTCGAATGGCCGCAGACGGTGCCATACTCGAGCAGGGCCTCGACTTTCCGGCGAACCGGCTCCATCTTTTTCGCAAATTTTTTGCGGCTCATCGTTCCATCACGTACCCGGTGCCACCACTTAAACATGCTGTCGCTGTACTCCAGCAGGGCCTCACCTATCCCCTCGGAAACCCCACCTCGCTCCATAAGCTTGATGAAATCGCGCTCCAGATGCGCCCAGCAAAGTTGACGCCCTTGTGGATCGAGGTAGTTGTAGGCCGAAAAGCGATCCGAGATCACGATGCCCGGGTCTTCGCCCAGAAGCTCCCTGGCCACCTTGGCGCCCCTGCTGCATCGTATGATAAAAACAGTGACAGCCGTCGTCACTGCTACCCATAACCAAGCTCTCTTTTTCTTCTCTCTCCAGCCCGATTCATCCAGATTGGCCACCTTCTGGTCTTTGACATGCTCCTTGGCTTCTTCCACGGGCTCGGCCAGGGCATCGCTCACTCTTGCCTCCGTGTTCGATACACTGCCCAGCGATAGCTCGATGCCGAAAAAGTCGTGCATGATTTCCTGGATGCCGCGCTTGCTCAGATGATATTTGCCCGACAGGATGCTGACAATGGCCTTGGCCCGGGGGCCCAGCATGTCTTCGCCGACTCCCTCCGGCAGTTTACCCGGATGGTGCTTGCCGCACCGGCAGCATATACCGAAATACTGATCATATTGGCTCACATAGGGCTTGAGCGATGGAATCTCCAGCGTTTGCAGGTGCTGGGCCTCTTGCTCCTCATCCACCTCGACTTCGCCGCCGCAATCGCACTGCTTGACAGGGTCACATCGCACAAACTTGTCCACCTCCTCAGGCGGCAGCAGCTCTCTGGTGTGGGCTTCATGTCCGGGTTGCCCACCCGGTCTGCGCTTTTTCCCCTTCTTTTTCTTCTTGTTGCCTTTCTTATCCGGCGGATCACTGGAGGGGGGCTTGGAAGAATTGCGGGAGCTCGTTCTCAACTTCTCTTTTAATTCCTCGATCCTTTTCTTCAACGCGGCTTTCTCCGCTCGCATGACTTCGTTTTCGGCTTCAAGAGCGCAGATGACTGATTTTACTTCGGGACCATGGCACAGAAGACTTCGCTATGTCAGGATATCTGAAATCTGAAATTATTTTTTCGCGAGCCCTAAGTTTGCAGAGTGGCGCGAACGAGAATCTATCGTTTCCGAGCGCTCACTCAACTCCCCGACAGTGAAGCGCTATTCCGGAGATGCAAGTCTCCTTTTGGACAGTATTTCGGCAGCGGAGACAGCCTCGATTATGGTATCGACATTGTCCAGCGAAAGGTGTGGTCCGATCGGAAGGCTGAGTACTTCACGACAAATAGCTTCTGTTATCGGCAAAGAACCGGGTCTCAGGTTTAGTGACGAACATGCTGGCTGCATGTGAGGCGGAACAGGGTAATGGATCATTGTCCCGATGCCCGCGGATTCAAGCGCCTCCTTCAGCTTGTCCCTTTGAGCACTTCGAACGACAAAGAGGTGCCAGACATGCTCAGCCCATGAAGGGACTTTCGGAAGAACCAGGCCAAGCCCTTGCAGGTTTCGCAGATACCGTGTGGCAATTACTCTTCTGCGCTCATTCCACGCGTCCAATACCCGCAGCTTGACTCGAAGAGCTGCTGCCTGGATTT
>JBDRLK010000594.1:0-12085 GCA_043813155.1 Pseudomonadota bacterium
CGTCTCCGGGTTGTTCAATGCGTTGATGACAAGGTCCCCGCCGTCCAGGTGCAGCGTGACAGTGTCGAAGAGCGGGCTGCCGATGACATACCGGCCGTCGCAGGGATTGAGCGGGTAGAGCCCCATGGCGGAGAAGATGTACCAGGATGAGATCGTGCCGCCATCGTCGTTTCCGTCGATGCCGTCCGGTCCGTCCCTGTACTTGTCCGCCATAACCCAGCGCGCCCATTCCTGCGTCAGGTCCGGGCGGCCGGCAAGGGCGAACAGGTAGGCGGCGTGGAGGTCCGGCTCATTGCCGTGCCAGTAGTAAAGATCCGGGAGCGCGGTGTCGGGCAGCAGCGCGGCCATCTGGAAAAAGGTTTCGAGCTTGTCCACCATACGGTCCGCGCCGCCGAAAAGACCGATGAGCCCGGGCACGTCGTGAGGCACGAACCACATCCAGTGCCAGGCATCGCCCTCCACGTACTCCGGGGCAGAGAAGTCCAGGGGGTTGAAAGGGTCTTTCCAGTCGCCTGCAGCGCTGCGCGCGCGCATGAACTGCTGGTCGCCGTCCCACAGGTGGCTGTAATTGCCGCCGCGCTCGAGCATCAGGGCCGCGTCCTCCTCGTGGCCCAGGGCGCGGGCCAGCGTGCCGATGCAGTAATCGTCGTACGCATACTCGAGCGTAATGGAGACCGAGTCGTTGCCCGCGTCCGTGGTGCAGTACCCGAGGGTCTGGTAATGCTCCAGGTCCGAGCGGCCGGCATGAGGCTGGTCCGTGGTGGCGTGCTCGACCATCCCCCGGTAAGCCGTCTCCACGTCGAAGTCCGTGATGCCCTTGATGTAGGCCTCCGCGATGACCGAGTCCGAGTGCGTGCCGATCATGCAGCCCGTGTAGCCGCGCCCCATTGGCCACATCGGCAGGGCGCCGCCCTGCTCGTACATGGTGATGAGCGAGATCACGAAGTCCCTGCTCAGGTCCGGCTCCAGCAGAGTCATGAGCGGGTGAAGGGTCCGGAACGTGTCCCACAGGGACATGTCCGTGTAATAGGTAAAATCGTCCGCAACGTGGGCGGCGCCGTCAAAGCCCATGTAACGGCCGCCCTGTTCCGTGAACAGGGTCGGCATCATGGCGGCGTGGTAGAGGGCGGTCATGAAGATTTTCCGCTGGCTCTCGCTGCCGCCCTCGATCTCGACGCGATCGAGCCTGTCTCGCCAGGCCGCGCAGCTTTCCCGGACAACGGCGTCGAAGTCGAGCTCCGGGATTTCCGCGTCCAGGTTCGCGCGCGCCTGGTCGACATCGATGGTCGACAGGCCGACGGCGGCCAGGATTTCGCGCGGGCCGTCGGTTCCAAATCCCACGTAGGCGCCGACGCGGTCGCCCAGGGCATCGACCCCGCCCGGAAGGGCGGTCTCGTCCACAAAGGTGCCGTAGTACGGGAACGGCTCTGAAAAACGCACGACATAGTAGATGGGAAGCCCCCCGTACCGGCTGCAGAAAGCTCCATGCATGACGAGCTCGCCGCTTATCTCGCGCAGGTCGGGGGAGATGTGGACCACGCCGTCCTCAACGCCGCCGGCGATGGAAGCGCCCGCGTCCAGGATGATGGACGGCTGCTCGGCCGTGAGCGGGAACGTGTAGCGGTGGATGGCCGCGTGCGGGGCGGCGCTCAGCTCGGCGTTGATCCCGAATGCATCCAGGCGCACCTGGTAGTATCCCGGGTAGGCGGTTTCGTTTGCGTGTGAGAATCCCGAACGATAGGCGTCTTCGTTGATGAAGCTCGCGCCGTTGCCCATGACGGGCATGAGGCGCACGTTGCCCATGTCTATGGCGCCGACACCCACCAGCCGCGTGTGGGAGAAACCCCGAATATCCGAGTCAGCGTAGGAATATCCCGAGAAATGCTGGAAATCGACGACCAGGGAGCCCTGCGAGGTGTCCGGCCCGGGGCGGATCATGCCGTTGGGGGTCTGGGGGCCGGGCACCATGCTGCCGGCGCCGTACCCGTTGCCCCCTGTGCCGATGAACAGGTTGACGGGAAGATCGTCACAGGCAGGTGGAGGCACAACCTCCTCGGTGTCGAGAGCGTCGCCCCCGGTGTCCGGCGCGCCGTCTTCGGCGTCGGGCGCGTCTCCTTCAATGCCCGGATCACTCAAGCCGTCCGCATCTTCCTGCGTTTCCGTGTCGAGCCGGATGTCCGGGTCATCCGGCGCATCGCCGGCTCCATCCCCGCCCTGGTCTTTACCGCCGCTGCAGGCCGGCGGCGCCAGGAACACGATTGGAAGCAGGACCGCAAAGGCGTTTTTTATGACTGACATCATCAACTCGTTGAGGCGACAGGAAGTTTCATGGCACTGTTGGCGTTATTGTCATTATGATCTCTCGGCCCGCGCTTGTCAAGAGACCCTTCGATCCCACGGAATCGTGAACGGGGCCACTTTGATTTTTGATATTGCATAGTATTTTGCAGCTTATATAATAGTTTAATAATCTATGAGACCGCCTGCCTCCTTGATCGCGACCTTTCTTCTCGTCCTGTTGTCTTCATGCAGCTGGTTCGACGGGGCGCCCATGACCGTGCAGGACGCCCGGGACGGTGATGTGATTGCGGATTGGGCTGAAGACAACATCACGGAAGACCCCGGCCTTCCCGACGTACCCGACGCCGCCCCTGACCCTGACGTCATCGAAGACGCCGGCGATGTTCCCGTTGAATGTTACTGCGATCAGGACTGCGACGACACCGAGCCGTGCAACGGCATGGAGCGGTGCGAGGCGGGACAGTGCGAGGCCGGCGAGCCCCTCGAGGACGGCACGCCCTGCGTCTCCCCGTTCGGACATGACGGCGAGTGCGTGGACGCCCTGTGCATCCCCTTCGGGTGCGGCGACGGGGTGCTGGACGATGGAGAGGAGTGCGACGACGGCAACGGGGTGAGCGGCGACGGGTGCGAGAACAACTGCACTTTTTCCTGCCACGAGAGCGCGGACTGCGATGACGAGAACGCGTGCACGGACGACGCGTGCAGCGAGACAACCGGCGGGCGGATGTGCACGCACGAGCCCGTCAGCGGTCCCTGCGATGACGGCCTGCTCTGCACGCTCACGGACACGTGCGGCGATGACGGCTTATGCGGGGGGACGGGCGACCCGTGCGATGACGGCACGGCATGCACCGTCGACACGTGCCGGGAGGAAACGGACGCGTGCGACAACGCCGTTTCCGCGGGTTGGTGCTTCATCGCGGGAGTCTGTTACATGAACGGCGATGACGACCCGGCCGACGCGTGCCGGCGCTGCGCAAGCGGCGAGAGCGGCACGTCCTGGAGCCTCAAGGACCCGGGCTCGCCGTGCAGCGACGAGTACGCCTGCACCTCCGACGCCTGCGACGAGGCCGGCGATTGCGTCAGCACGCCGCGGGATGACCGGTGCGGGGGAGACGGCGCGCTGTGCAGGCCCGCGTGCTTTCCGGACGAGGAATCGGGCTGCGGGATGCCTCCGGACTCTATGAGCCTGTCCTGCGAATCGCCCGTCGACATTCGCCCCTGGGACGAGCGCGTCACATCCGACTGCGATATCCGGACGGGGGGATACGACGGGCCGCCGGACTGCTTCGCGTGCACGGGCAAGCTCGGCGTCAAGGTCCTGGCTTCCTCGGGTTTCGAGGACGGGTATGACTGCGACCTGGACGACTGGTCGCCCGTCTCCGACGAGGAGTGCTGCGAGAGCATGGTCGCGTGCGAGCCGGACGGCTGCGACCAGGAATGCTGCTACGGCGACGATTACATGTGCGTGGTCATAGACGAGGAAGAGGCGGGGCTCGATTACGCCCTGGGCCTGCTGGGCGAGGAATCCATGGCCTGCTGGGGGTACGAAGAGCTCAGGATAGAGCGATCGTTCGACACGAGCGGAATGGACAACCTTTCGCTCTGCTTCGACGCGGCGGCCGATGACCTGTACGCCATCGACGCGATCATGGTGTTCGCGAGCGACGACGAGCACGGCTGGACGATCGTCGACTGCCTGGACTACCGCACGGCGCTGTTCGACCTCTACTACCTGTCCCCCACCTGCGTCGAGCTTCCCGACTGGGCCGCCGACAACCCGGACCTCGAGATCAAGATCGCGCTCCACTCCACTTCCAGCGGAGAAGGCGACGGGTACCTGCTGATCGACAACGTGAGCCTGAGGGGATGGTCGAGCGGGTGCGAGCCGACGATCGAGAGCGTGTTCACCGAAGACTTCACGGGATGCCGCACGTTCTATGAAGGATGGCACGGCTGGCATATCGACGAGGGCAGCCCGGGCTGCACTGACGAAGGGGGGTGCTCGGACACGGCGTCGGCCTACGGCGAAGACGAGTACTGGGGCATCGAGCGAACCGTGGACACCTCATCCCTTGACGGCAACATGGAGCTTTGCTTTTCCTACGGCCAGTGGGATGAAGGAGACGATTTCGAGGTATCCTTCAATGCCGGAAACGGCTGGCACGACGTGTGGTACCAGGAAGAACGACTGGGCGATGACGGGGAGTGCAATCATGTCTGCGTGAACCTCTCGGACATCGACGAGGACGCGAGGCGCAACGACGAGCTCGAAATCTACTTCTGGGTGGATGCGACCCTTGGAGTGTATCTGCTCGACGACATCGAGGTCAGGGGCGCCGTGTACTGCGACGCGGGCGACGCCATCGACATCGGCGAGATCACGAAAAGGAGCGGGGAGGGCCACTACCGTTTCACGGTCACGGACGTGACGAAGAACCAGATGAGCCCGGAGATCCACTGCACCTGGGGCGACCCGCCGGACCAGGTCGAGGATTGGGACACCATCGATTTCAACCTGTAAAAAAGCCGTTCCGCCTGCCGCGCTATTTGAAGTCGCCTGGCCGCCGCAACCTTCAGGTTGCGCTGCCGACGACGTACCTGCGCAGGTTGCCGCCCTCTCTTCGCTCGGGCGATCCGCTTAATAAGGTGTTGCGGTTTCAGCCTGCGGCTGCCACAACGGGGGTTGGCGGACAGGCTCTTCAGCCGCCCGTGATTTCTAGTAGGCCTTGATGCTCTTGTACCACGTTTCGTAGGACTTGATGTGCTTGAGGAAGTTTGCGTGCGTGGTGCGAAGGAAGATGATGAAGGAGCCTTTCTCGCTCTGCGCAAGAATGGCGAACAGGGCGCGCGCCGGGCCGTTGGCCTCGTAGGTCTTGTGCCACTTCCACCCGTTCTTCTTTTCGCCCTCGTCGATCTTTTTCCAGAACTTGGCCTTGACCCCGCTGACGACGATGCAGAAGGTCTGCATTTCCTCGAGCGTGTGGGTCGCGTCCAGCTTGCCGATCACGAACATTTCCACCACGCCGAGCTTGCCGTAAAGGCCGCCCCAGCCGCCGTCGTACTCCTTGCCGGCCAGCGCCATGTTCTTCGGGACCGTCATCTTGATGCCGAACTTGTCGTTTTTCCACTCCTTCCATTCAACCTCGGCTTTTACCTCGGGCTTGGGCTTTGCCTTGGGCTTGGCTTCCGCCGGTGCCATGCCCGCCCAGCCCAGGATCAATCCCACGGATACAAGTGAAAGAATGTGCTTTCTCATCTGAACCTCCTGATTGTTTACAGATTGAAGTCGATCGTGGACCAATCCTCGACCGGGTCCCATGCAGTGAAGAATACAAAGAGCAGGTGTGCTGTTGTTATGGCAGCCGGTTTCATTGCTAATATCTTATTATAGGCTGTTTCAATTTGAAGGCAATATCAAATATTTAAGCTTCGCGGCGGGCAAAATGCAAGCCGCGACGGGGGAGCCGGATTGGTGAGAAGACCCGACCAATTTCCACCTTTCGAGCCTGGGAGGTGCAACCTCTTTTTCGCTGTGCGAACTCTTCGACCCACCTGCAGCCTGCTGCGAATATTTTTTCGCAGCAGCTAACTATTGATTATTTTTACTCTTCGGATGGCGTGGACCGGGAGAAGGGGCATGGCATGCTATTTGCTCGAATTCAACGGAACGTTGGAGGTGTTATGGTCGACAGGAAGAAAAATTCGGTCCTGAAAAAGTTTTCCCGGTTCGAGAACAACATGCGTTCGCGCTTCTTCGGCTTTCCTTTTGCCGCGATCAGCGCCATGACGCGATGGGAGATTTACGGAAAAGAGAACCTGATGGAGGTATTGGAGGAGCGCAAGTTCGACCCGAAAGGGATCATCACGGTGAGCAATCACGTGTCGCTGTTCGATGACCCGATCATGATCGTGGCGCTCATGAACATCCAGAATTTCAGCGACAGGACAAAATGCTGGTATAGCACGGCCTGCGCCAATAATTTCAATCCCGTGGGCAAGAATTTCACGTCCAGGTTCATTCGGTATTTCAGCAGGGTTGCCAATATGATCTTTCTTTCCAGGGCGAAGAAAAATGGAGGGTCCCCGCCCGTGATTCTCGACGACCCGCTCGAATACCTGTCCGAATGTATCGACAGCCGGGGGATGCGCATGCTCCAGAGGAAGGCGCATCGCGAGGGCAGGGACATTTCCTCGTACCTCAAGAGCTTTTACACGACAGGCCCCGACGGCACCAACGGCAGGAACGCGTCCTTCAACCAGATCGGCATGATCGAGTCCATCGCAAGGGTGAACGCCGGGCAGTGGGTGCACCTCTTTCCCGAAGGCGCGCGAAGCAGGACCATTCATTTGAAAATGCCCAAGGCCGGCGTCGGGAAAGTCATCTACCACAGCAGCGGCTCCGCCGTTCTTCCCATATGCGTCTACGGCATGCAGGACGTTCTTCCCATCGGCTCTCTCGTTCCCCGGTTTTTCAAGAAGGTCATCATCAACGTCGGGAAGCCGATCAGCGAAAGCGACCTGAGCGAGCACCGCAGGAGGACGGCCGGAACCGAAGCGTACAGCGGCATTTCCCGCCTGGCCATGCGCCAGATCGCCCTTCTGCGGCCGTTCGTTCTCCATCGCTACCTGGGCGAGGAGAAGGCCTCCACCGTTCTTCTGGAAGAAGCGCAGCTCGCAAGGGCGCTCAAGTCCATTGATGCTCCCCCATCATTCAAGGATGCTTTCGTGGAGCCTTACGCAGAGCCGTACGCGGACCGCAAGTCCGAGGAAGAGTACGGCCGCCTCCCGTCCTTCGCCCCCCAGCGGCTCAGGGTTCGATCGTAGAATCTGTTTTCCGAAAACCAGAACAGGCCATGTCGCAGTTGCAGCTGCGCCCCCTTGGGCGCCAAAGAGGCGGAGTGCAAAAGGCACGCCGAGGGCGTGCAGCTGCAACATCCAGTGTACTGCAGGATGGTTTCTATCGATCCTCGGTCTTCACGGGAAGGGTTCTCGCCCTGACTTTTTTCTTGAAGCGTTTCAGGTATTCCTCGCCCTTTTCGTCCTCACCTGCGTCGGGCTCTGAAGATTTTTTTCTTTCGGGCTTCGAAGCCTTGACCTCCGGCGCCTTGGGCCTCTTCCCGGACGTTGACGCCTCGGCGATTTGCTTCGCCAGCTCTTCCGCGGGCTCCCTCACTGCCTTCTTCCCGGCTTCCCCTGCCGGCTCTTCACCGGGTCCTTCCCTGATGATGCGCGGCTTTTTTCTGCCGAAGCTGTCTTTGCTCGAAGGCGATACGATCCTGTAGGACCCCGAGGGAGGCGTCATGGTGCTCATGCCCTGGTCCATTTTCCTGCCGGCCCCGTGGGGCGTGCCGGCCCTCTTGCCGCCATTCCCGGCTTGCCCCCCGGGCCTCTCGTCCTTCCGCGGCGGTGTTTGCTTTCTTTTCCCGGCCGGTGGGATGGAGGCCTTCTTGTCCTCGGCGACCATGGTGTAGGACGATGACTTGTTCTGCTTTGGCGTGGTATGGTCCCTGTGTTTAGACGCACTGATTTCCGTGGCCGGTGTCAGCTTTCTCCCCTCCGGGAGGGGCGTGTAACGCCGCCTTCCAAGCGGCGGCACGGAGCCGCGGCTCGCGTAATCGATGTCAATGGCCTTCAGGTCACGGATCATTTCCTGGGCTGACTGGAAGCGCTTGTTCGGGTCCTTCTCGAGGCTGGTCTCGATGAATTCCACGACGGAGTCCGGCAGGCCGGGCATGAAATTCCTGGGGTCGGTCGGCGGCTGCGTCAGGATATTGGTCAGGAGCTTGCCGTAGTTTTCCCCGGCAAAGGGCAGGTGGCCCGTTATCATCTCGTAAAAAATGGTTCCCGATGACCAGAGGTCGGCCCTGTGGTCCGTGTTCGCTCTTCCCCTGGCCTGCTCCGGCGAGAGATAAGAGGGCGTGCCGTAGACGAACCCCGCTTTCGTGAGCCTCGTTTTCTTCAGCTCATCGCCGCCGGTCAACCTCGATATTCCGAAGTCGAGAATCTTGACGATCTGGCTTCCTCCCGACTGCCTGGCGAGGAAAATGTTCTCCGGCTTGAGATCCCTGTGAACAACGCCGCTGGAATGCACGGCCGACAGGGCTTCCAGGACCTGTTCAAGGATGTCGCGGGCCTCGGCAAGGGCGAGCTTCCTGTGGGTTGTAAGGTGGACGCCAAGGTCCTCTCCCTGCAGATATTCCATGATGATATAGGGGATCCCGTCTTGCGTTTCTCCCAGATCGATGATGTCGACGATATTCTTGTGCGCGATGGAGGCTGTCGCCCTGGCCTCCCGCTGGAACCGCTTGTACGAATCCGATGACGTTCCGGACGCGGTGTTCAGGAACTTGACGGCCAGCTTCTTCCCAATGCTGATGTGCTCGCACTCGTAGATGACGCCCATGCCGCCTTCACCGATGATCCTGTTCACTCTATACCTGTTCTCGAGCGTTGTATTGGCAATCTTGTGCACGGGGTAGAGGGGCTCGTCCGCTTTCTCGCAGTAATCCTCCTCCATGGGATGCTCCCGGTTGCAGTAAATGCAAAGGAACGTCTTTGTAGATTCGTCAGTCATGTCCCGCAGGGATTTTATTCGAATATAAAACTATAATTTAAGCGGCAATAAATGCAATAGAATATTGAAAAATTCCCGGAAACGGTTATGTTGACCCTGCATTGAACCCTGCATTGAATAACCTTGCACGGTTCACGCAAAAAACCGCATGAACGCACGGGTCGATACATCCCCATTGTCACCGGCGCCGGAGCGGGCGCCAGAGTCAAAGCCGGCTCCGGCAGGCCGGGAAACCGCGTGGAGGCGGCGGTGGATCGTCCTTTACCGCCTGGCGGTGGCCGCCTTGTTCGTGGCGTTTTTCATGGTCTGCTTTCACAGGATCGCGAACTACTGGCAGTGGGGGCACAATGGATTTAACGGAGCGGCTTTTTCACAGGCCGCCCGCAACTCGATCAGGTTCGGGATCGTGGGCCAGGCTCAGTACCATACGGGGCTCACGCCTCCGATCCAGAAGAGCACGTACACCCATCATCCGCAGCTGCTTCACTTTCACCTGATCGGGATCACCGAGCTCTTCGGCTCGAGGGAATGGGCGGGCAGGCTCATACCCGCACTGTACAGCTTCCTGACGCTGATTTTGCTGTTTTCAATGGTGAGAAGGTTCTGGGGCCGCATGCCCGCGCTTGTGGCGATCCTGATCTACGTGCTCACGCCCATCAACCTGATTTTCCCCAACATGATCAACCACGAGCAGGGCGGCATTTTCTGGTGCCTGGCCATGCTTTTCATGTACATCCGCTGGCTTCAAACCTACAGGCGGCGATACTTCCTGTTCACGCTGCTCACCGTGACCGTGGCCGCCCAGTTTGACTGGCCCGGCTATTACATTGCGTTTTTCATGGCCCTGTCTGCGCTCGTTTTCGGTCTCGCCCGGCACAAGGGCTGGATTCGCTGGCGGCCGGAGTACACGTGGATCCTGTTGTTTTCGGCCGTGGTGCTCGCGAATTTCATCGGTTTCTTCCTGTGGATCAAGTTCTACCACGGCGGCTGGGAGCAGATGAAGATGGCCTTCGATTACCGCACGAGCTCGACGCCGAATTACTTCAATGTTCTCTATTCGCGCACAAAGGACCTCCAGGGATGGATACCGATGAGCCTGGTTTCGGGGTGGCTGCTGATTTCCATTGTCCGCGTGTTTCTCAGGCAGCAATTCCGCATGCTCGACCTCGTCCCGCTGTTCTTCCTGGGCGCCCAGGCCATCCACACGTTTGTCTTCAAGCAGGCGGGCCTCATCCATGCTTACTGGACATATTATCTCAGCCCTGCCATTGCCGTGGGAGGGGCCATCCTGATCGTGACGCTGTGGCAGTGGCTGGTGCCCGGAGCCGTTAAGCTCGTGAAGCGCATCGCAGGCCGCCGCGCAACGGACGGGCTTCTTCATCGAAGCGCGATGGCGGCCGCGGTCGTGCTCGCTATTCTCATGACCGCCGCCCTGGTTTTCCAGACGCGCAACGCCTGGGAAAGATTCAGGTGGGGAATCAGCACGGGGTGCGCCTCGTACGAGCCCCATTACAACGACCAGTTCGGACTGATCATGTGGGCGAAAGAGCTGAAGGCCCGCTACGGGCGGGCCGGTGTTTATTACATCATCGACAGGTCGGTCAAGGGGCGCATCGAGTTCACCTACTATCTCGACGCTCCCTATGAAGAGCGACACTTCATCTATGCCAGGCCCGAGAACATAAAGTCCACGCAGACCGTTCTGCTGTTCGATCTCAAGAATTCGGGAGAGCTCGCGACGATCGGCGCCATGGCCGCCAAGTACAGGACCCGTGTCTGGGACCGCCGCTACATTGCCATCGAAATCGGGAATGTTTCCAGGGAAATCACGGGCGCCATTTCCGTGGGCCGGAAGCCTCCCCTGTGGTGGCGCTGGCTCGTCAATCCCGCCAGGCCTCCCATCACCTGGGTGCCCGACCCCGACTCCCTTGCCGCGGCAGGGCTCTTTTCATCCAACAGCAGAGTTACGTCACAGCAGCGCAGGGGGGGCACGGGAGGCGGCTTTAAGGGGTGGGACTGTCCCGGCGGGATGGTCATGAGCGCCTTTGCCGTCAAGATGAAGCAGACGCAAAATGCGGGTAAGGTCATGGCCGCGTTCCAGCCGCTGTGCGGGCGCGTGGGCCCGGCGGCCGATCAAGGCGTGGAGAAGAAGCATGGTTCCGGGGAAAAGGCGGGACCGTGGCTGGAATTCCACGCTCCCGGGCCTGAGTGGAAGAGCTCCTGCAACGAGGGCGATCTTCCCGTTGGGATGTTCGCGTTCATCCATGCGCAGTCGTTTGTGACCGCGGCCGGTCTCGTCTGCGCAAAGGCGCATCCCGAGAGCCCCTCGGAAACCGGGCAGTGGGAATACCATCTCACCGATCAATACCGTGCAAAGGCGGCGGGACTGCCGCGAGGCCAGGTGCAGGAGATGCTGTGCCCGGAAGGGAACGTGGTGCTCGGGTTCCGGGGAAGAACGGGGGCGCTTATCGATGCCGCCGGAATTTCCTGCGTACCGCTGACGCATCAGTTCGCCGAAGCCTGCCAGACCCTGGTCGGCGACACTCCGTTCGTGCAGGAGTGACGCGGCACGGCGCCTTCTGTTTCGCACCCACGCGGCGGCGCCTTCTTTACAATCGCGGGAAAAACCTGTAATAGTAATTCCGGAAGCGAGCGCCGATGGACGTAAGCCTGGTCATTCCCGCGTACAACGAAGAGAACCGCCTGCCTTCAACTGTTGAAGCCGTCATGGAGTACATCGACGCGAGCCCGCTGCGAATAGAGCTGATTATCGTGGACGACGGAAGCAGTGACGGGACCAGGGGCATCATCGAGGCCGCCGCGGACGGCAGGGAATGGATCAGCGCGGTGCTGTGCGATGCGAACCGCGGGAAGGGCGCGGCCGTCCGTGAAGGCTTCGCAAAAGCGAAGGGTGAAGTCGTTGTTTTCTTCGACGCAGATCTTTCTTACCCGCTGGATCTTATCGAGGCGGCGGAGGGCAGGATAAGGGAAGGCGCCGATCTCGTCATAGGAGGGCGGGACCTCACGGGGAAAGACAGCCGATGGCGCTACTCTCCCGTCAGGCGCATGGCAACGACCTTGTTCAACGTGATCGTGGAGCAATTGCTGTCACTCGGCATTCCCGACACGCAGTGCGGGTTCAAGGCATTTCGCCGGGACGTAACGGCAGCCATGTTCGAGAAGCTCACCATTGACTCTTTTGCCTTT
>JBDRLK010000595.1:0-7853 GCA_043813155.1 Pseudomonadota bacterium
CCCGGCTGGCAAGGCGCGGGGTCCCCGTCACGACGGAGGCATAGTCGTTCTATGTCGACGAGTGACGGGGTGCAGCAACGCAGCCAGCCGGGATGGATCGGCGTCCAGAAGTGGGAAGTTATTTTTTCGCGAGCCCTTAGTCCGGCCGTCAGCAGTGGTAGTGGGGGAGGATGAGCCAATAGCCAATTGCCGACAGCCGCAGGTTAATCCTGCGGCTGTCCCAAGAGGCGGCGGATGGCGTCGGCCAGCTCCTCGATCGGGAATGGTTTCTGGAGGAAGCCGGCTCCCTGCCTGACGAGCTCGTTGACCGGCTCGTCCCTGGGATAGCCGCTCGTGATAATGACCTTGAGCCGGGGATTGATTTCCTTCATCTTCTGGAGCATCTCGGTTCCGCTCATTTCGGGCATGGTAAGATCGAGTATAACGAGATCGATTTCTTCATTCCTGTCGGCAAAGATCTTATGGCCCTCCCTGCCGTTTGCGGCTTCGATGATGCTGTACCCGAGGGCCTGGAGGATGCGCACGGTCATTCTCCTCACGATGCCCTGGTCTTCGACCATGAGGATTGTCTCGTTTCCGCCCGCGGGCCGGGCAGGGCCGGCGTTGACGGGGCCGCCTTTCATTGTTTCCCCTCCATGCTTCCGGACAGCAGATCGATGATATCGATCACCTCCAGGGATTCGCTCGATGCCGCGATCATGTGCTTGCACGTGGGACACGCCGTGACCACCGAGGCCGCTTTCTCCTTTTTGAACGATGAAGCAAGGTTTCGGGCTATGGCGTCGGCCTCCTGCGGCATGGAGACGGGCAGGGCGCCCCCGCCGCCGCAGCACAGCGATTTTTCCCTGCTGAAAAAGCCGTCCCTTATTCCGCCTTCAACGATCTTCATGAGAAGATCTCTCGGCTCGGAATAAATACCCAGGTCCCTGCCGAGGCGGCACGGGTCATGGTAGAACGCGGGCTGCGGAATTTTTATCTTCTTCCTGAAATGGTTCATGTAGGGCGTGACAAATTCCACGAATGTCAGGACCCTGACATTCAGCCTGACGTTGATTTCCTCGTAAAGACGGGTCATGGTGTAGGCGCATCCCGGATCCATGACCACGATCGTCCCGGCTTCCCTGACATCTTCGGCCATCTGCCTGGCCGCAATCCTGAACTGCTCGCTGTCGCCCGAGGCCAGAAGGGGGGCGCCGCAGCAGTGGCGCGACAGCAATCCGAAATTTTCACCTGTGAGCTCTTTCATTATGCCGACCGCGCTCTCGACCGATTTGAGGTCCCTCAGGACGGTCACGCAGCCCGGCATGAGGAAAAGTTTTTCCCGGCCTCGCGTGTTGATGCGGGGGAATTTTTCCTCCAGCATGCCGCTCACGATGGTTTCCCTCTCGGAGTAGTTACGGCTCATTGACATGACCGGGACCGGCGCGCAGCGGCTTTCGAACGCCTGTCTCCTGCCTTCACGCAGAGACCGCGGCACGTCGATGCCGTGCTCGCACCAGCCCCTGCAGGCATGGCATTCGAGACAGGCGAAGAAGACGCTGGAGTAATCGGATGAAAGGGCGATGGTTTTCCGCTCGACTTCGAAAAGAAGGCTCTGTTTTCCCCAGGGCGTGAGCGTTTCGCTCGAGGTGACCTGCGACACGGGGCATGAGAAACGGCACAGCTTGGGGCAGTAGGCACAATAGAGAAGATCCTTGCGCTGCCCTGCGGACTTCTCTTTTTTCCCGCTGAAAGGGGCCATCAGCGGAGAGAGTGGGATTCGAACCCACGGTGCTGGTTGTAGCCGGCACATGCGATTTCCAGTCGCACCCCTTCAGCCAACTCGGGCATCTCTCCGGCGAATAGAATAGCATGTTGAAGTGTATTTGCAAGAGGCTGAATGTCGAATCCAGGGGCAGGGAAGGCAGCCGCAGGCTTTAGGGCGCACTCAAAAATAGATTCACATTTCTGGACGCCGATCCATCCCGCCTGGCTGTGTTGCTGCACCCCGCCACTCGTCGGCGTAGAACAACTACGCCTCCGTCGTGACGGGGACCCCGCGCCTTGCCAGGCGGGCGCCTCGACGCCCAGAAAATGTCATTGCATGTAATGA
This sequence comes from Pseudomonadota bacterium, assembly GCA_043813155.1. Classification (GTDB taxonomy): domain Bacteria; phylum Myxococcota_A; class Polyangia; order DRWM01; family DRWM01; genus JBDRLK01. Next base: position 2,093 of record JBDRLK010000595.1, read on the forward strand.
GAACATTAGCCCTTATTCTGTGAATCTATTTCTGAGTGCGCCCTTAGCCTGCGCAATAATCTCATGGCCTGCGCAACCTGAAGGTTTTGGCTACCACTTGAAAATCATGCGTGAGAACAATTCAGAAATCGACTTTTTTCAGAGTCATGGAATCCAGGAAGAGGTTTTTCCCGTCGATTTTTATGGCATAGGCCTTGGAGCTTTCGCCTTCCTCCTCTTCTGCTCCCTCATAGTCCAGGAATATGGCTTTCTGCACGACCCGGTATTTCCCCTTCCGGGCCGACGAGTCGTCCAGCAGCGCGTTGATGCTGTCGCTGCCGGGGGCGAACTTGTCCGAGGCAGGGGCATGGACGAAATTTCCGCCGGGGTAAAACACGAAAAGGTGCTTTGAGTTCATGGACAGTATTGAAGCGTCTTTTGATGAACCGACCCAGGCCCCTCCCAGGTCCTGCTGAATCCGGGCGTCCGGATTAAAATCGAAATTCATGCTGTCGATGACGTGATCCATGACGGGATTGAGAGCCATGGTGAATTTGCTCTTCGTGGTTAAAACGACCGCGCCCAGGACGAGGTAATCATCATAGTGAACGCCGATGATTCTCGAGATCATCTGCATCGACCCGTTGGCCGTGGAGCCCGTAAATCTCCTGCTGAAGACCTCCATCCCGTTCATGGTGTCGATTGCGTCGACGAGTTTTTCCCTGTCCTTGGAGAATGGCCCCATCATTTTGTCGAGGTTCCCGACGAGCCTGTTGAAAGCCCCGGTCCCGGCGGTCGTGACGAACGTGTCCATGGCCACGGTCATTTTCCTGCCCGCCGCATCGACGAGGATGTCAGGCTTGAGACAGGGGAACTTGCAGCTTTTCGGCTCGCTGGCTTTCCACCCGTCCGGGATGTTCACGCTGAAAATCGATTTCTCGTCCCTCAGCTTGCGCTCGATCTTGACCGCTATGGGCGGAGGCGCCGGAGGAGGAGGCGTGGACCCGGGCTCCGGCTCCGTGTAGGCGATGATCTTCACGATTTTTTTTGCCAGCGCGATCTCATTTCCCTCTGCATCGACAATGAGCATCTTGACTCCCGACAGGTGGAGAATCCTGTAGGGAGTGGGGTTGCCCTGGACCGTCAGGTTGAGCGCGTCCCCCGCGATGCTGAAGTCGCCTTCCATGTGAAAATCAGGCTGGTCCCATATGAAATGCCCGTCCTTCGTGAATTGCAGCACGATACCGTAGGGGCCGTTCCACGTACCGACCAGGTGCTGCATGTCGAACAGGGGAGCCGGCATGGACACAACGGGAGGATCGAGGGCAATGTCCCCGGCAGCGGGGGCGGTTTGCGCGGCCCTTTCCAGGTACGCCACGGCGCCTCTCGGGTCCTCCAGCGTAAGCCTGGTCTCCGTAAGCTCCAGAACGGTGTAGGGGGTCGTTTTTCCCGACATGACGGTCATGTGGAGGGTGGCGCTCGATATCGAATAATTGCCTTCCTCGAGAATCTTTCCCTGTTTCCAGGTGAAGACGCCTTTCTCGTCAAAGGTCACGGTGAGCCCCAGTGATTGATTGGACCACTCTCCCGTGAGCCCCGAGGGGGACACGTTCAGATCCTGTGGAGCTTTTGAGGCGGGCCTGCTCCCGGATCCGCACGAGTATTGAAGCAGCAGGGGAAGAGCTGCAATGACAATGTATTTTGATTTCATCTTTATTCTCAAAAACATTCTGTGGAATTCAGTTATGATTATAGCAGAGAAAAAAGCCTGCACAACTGTTTCCAGGAAAAGTGGTGCGATTGGAATCTGCTCTCCTTTGGGCGACTGAAGCCGCCCCTGCACACATCGGGCAGGGGAGGCTTTAGCCTCCCGCAAGTGCGACTGAATCCAATCGCACCCCCTTGCTCCCTTTTCCTTGAAAACCTGTTTAAAATATGGTAAGCGTTCAGCAGTCGGCAAGATAGGAAACCTGAATCGGCTTGAATTTCGAAATGTCCGTACTTAAACAGATGCCGGAAAAATCCTGGCCCTTGATCATGGATCTCATTGACACTGTTCTTCAAGAGAACTGGATGGATTCTTTTACCGTTGAGATGATCCGGTACCAGCTCGAGGGGGGAGGGAAGCGGATCAGGCCCGCAATCGTCCTGGGGCTGCACAGGGTTTTCGGCGGAGAAGACGGAAAAGCCCTGGGTTTTGCGGCAGCCGTCGAGCTCATCCACAATGCGTCGCTCGTCCATGACGATATTCAGGATCAGGATGAATACCGAAGGGGGAAGCACGCCGCCTGGAAAAAATTCACAACGAGCCAGGCCATCAATCTCGGCGACGTTCTTTTCGCAACGGCCTTTGAAGTCTTCATGAAGAGCGACCTTCCGGAGCCGATCAAGATGGAAATCGTGAGGCTCACCATGAGGGCCGTGGGGGAGCTTGTCAACGGGCAGGTCCAGGAGATCATTTTCCGCAACGGGGCCGAGGTGACGGTCGACAATTACCTGAGCATGGTGGGAGGCAAGACAGGGTCCCTGTTCAGGCTGGCCACAAGGGGCGCCATGGTTCTGACCGGAAACGGGTCCGAGCACAACCTGGATGATCTGACCTCCCTTGGAAGCAGCCTTGGAAACCTGTTTCAGGTCAGGGACGACATCATCGACATCGTCGGCCTGAAGGAAGGCCGGAAGGCCGGCAGCGACGTCATGGAAGGCAAGATTTCGATCCTGACGTCAATCTCGCTGGCGAAGCTCGATGAAGAAGGCAGGAGCGAGCTGATGGGCCTCCTTGCCGCGCCAAGGGACAGCAAGGACGGCGACGTCGTTGAAAAGGTCGAGAAAATATACAGGAAGACAGGCGCGATCGAGGAAGCGACCGCTGTTTACAGGAGGGAACGTGAAAGGATCTTTTCCATTCCCCTCGTGAAGAACAATGTGTCCCTGGGTTCGTTCATGTCGGAGGTTGCGGACATGATCAGCTTGCCGCTTGACGAAAATAGTGTTACATAAAGGGGGATCAGCCGCTGGGAGGCTGACCACCGTTTATAGAAAGGGAGGAAAAATGGCTGCTGAAGCAATATCGAGAAGAAAAACCTTCATCATGGCAGCGAGGGTGCCCTTTTCCACGGCATCCGTCCTGCCGGCCCTGCTGGGCGGAGTCTGGGGCTGGGTTTATGCCGGGCAGCAGTTTAACTGGCTGCACGCCTCCATTGCCGTCATGGGAGTGCTCTTTCTGCAGCTTGGTGCGAACACGATCAATGATTACTATGACTGGGAAATGAGCGACAAGATCAACAGGTTCCCGACGCCCTTCAGCGGCGGGAGCCGCAGCCGTCTCGAAAAGGTCCTGCCGCGCAAATCTTTCCTGCACATGTCGATCGTCTTTTTTGCCCTGGCCTTCCTGTCGGCCGGTGTGCTGATGTATCTTGACCGCGTCCTGGTTCTCGCCGTGGGAACGGCCGGCGCGCTCTGCGGCTTTTTATATTCGGCGCGGCCCATATCCCTGCAATCGCGAGGCCTGGGTGAAATAGCTATTTTCCTGGCCTTCGGGCCGTTGATCACGCTCGGGATGGGGTACGCCGCATGCGAAATGTGGAAGCCCGAATTTCTGCTCATAGGCATTCCCAACGGTTTTATTGTGACGAATATCCTGTGGATCAATGAGTTCCCGGATTTCGAGGCCGACAACAAGTCGGGCAAGAGGAATCTCGTGGTGAGGTTGGGGACTTCGAGGGCTCGCTACGGATACGTCATGCTCTTCGGCCTCTTCTACCTTTCCGTCATACTGCTCAGCATCATCGGGGTATATCCCCTGTGGTCCCTGGCCGTCCTGCTGACGGTCCCGTTCGTGGCCAAGCACGCGCGCCACATGTGGAAGAATCACGCAAATCCCCTGACCATCGTGCCCTCACAGGCCGGCACTATTCAGATGCAGATCCTGACGTCCGTTCTCATCATCATTTCCTTTATCGTGGACAAGTATATCTAGCGTTCGTCATCGAAAGCCCGGGTCGCTGCGCGCCCTCGGCATGCCCGTCCATCCGTCCATGATGGTGCTGCACGCCCTCGGCGTGCCATGAAATCGAGCACCAGGCGGGCCGAGGGCCCGCAGCACCACATGATGTGGATTTCAATCCTCGGATGAGATCTTCTTGATACCCGTAAGATCGATGACAACGGACAGGACTCCGGCGTAGGAGCCCTCCTTGAATAGCGGCAGGGCGCTGATTTTCACTGGAAGCAGTGAGCCGTCCTTTTTCTTCAGCATGGCCTCGTATGAGTTTTTGAGCCCCATTTTCCGCTTTTCCATCTCGTCTTCGATGGGGCTGACATAATCATCGGGAACGAGCCTGCGCCAGTGAGCTCCCTTGAGCTCGCCTGTGTCGTACCCCAGCACTTCCTCCATCCTTGGATTTGCGAACTGGCAGATGCCTTCGTCGTCCTCAACGAAGATTCCTTCGAGCATCCCGCTGACGATGATTTCATTGAGGTCCCTCATGCGCTTCGCTTCCATCTCGATTTCGCGAATGGAGCTCATGTCCTTGATCATCAGCAGTATCTTGAACGGGGCGCTGCTCTCGGGCCAGATGACCGAGGTGGCGCTGGCCTGCACGTGTATTATTTTCCCGTCTCTGCGCAGGAACTCGAGCTCGATCATGGGAATGGGGCGTCCCTGCCTGGCAAGATTCAAGAGGCCCACGATCATGTCCTCGTCGCTCACTTCCACCAGCTTTGCCGCCGGCATGCCTATGATTTCCTCCCGCTTGCACTTGAGCATCTCCAGCGCTTTTCTGTTCACCTCGAAAACAAAGCCGCCCTCGTCGACAATGAGCACCGACTCCAAGACGGCGTCGAAGAATGTCCGGAACCTTCCTTCCGATTCCCTGAGGAGGTACGACAAGCGGTCGAGGTCGGCTTTTTTCGATTCGCTTTTTTCGAGCCGCTTTATGATCCTTCTCACGATGAAGTCCGCTTTCTGCTGGTCCACCCCGTCATCGGCCTCTTCGTCTCCTTTTCGGACCCTGCGCCAGGCAACGACGATGTTGTACGTTTTTGCCGTTTCAGTCGGGGCGGGCCGGAACGCGACCTGGGCCTCGGGGAGGCCGTAAGCGAGCGTGACTCCCGTGAGCAGGCCTTCGAACCAGCGCGCAAGAGGCTCGGGGATGGTTTTGCCGCGCGCAGACTGCAGCTGGAAGGTAAGGTTTCTTTCGTGTTCCTTCACGAGGCGCAGCTCCAGGGTCTTGAAATGAAGGGCAAACCACTTGGTCAGGACCCTGTAAAACGTTGTAGGAGACCGGGAGATGTTGAAGATCAGCTCGAACAGCTCGTCCTGCGACATGGTCGGCACGTCTTTGCCCGCGGCCAGGGCGGCGTCCGGGTTGCCCGTGAACGTGGCAAGGTTTGAAAACAGCTTGATGATGACATTTTCCCCGGTCCAGTTGGTGGAGTCGAAGAGATAGGGCAGGTTCGCGCCTGTGCCCCGAAGCAGCTTTTCAGGCGGTATGTCGTTGGATTCGGCATACTTCAGGATCATCCGTGCAAGCTTGCACGATATCTCCTGGCGTGAAATCTCTCTTATGAATTTGCCGACCATGGGTATAAAAAAATAAATTATAGGTGTATTGGCTATTTTTTTCAATACTGCAATGACAATTGGGTGCATGCACGATTCCGGGGGGAGTATGGGGGCCGGGGCGTTGATATTTAATTTAAAAAATTAATTATAATAAAAAATTTAATAAAAAAAAAACCGAAAAAAAAAGTTTAAATTCACCGCCCCAAAGCAAAACAC
>JBDRLK010000596.1:0-2633 GCA_043813155.1 Pseudomonadota bacterium
CGCCATCGCAAACCGTTCCGCTGTCTCCGTTAAGGCTGCGGCATACGTTTCGGTCGCAGTTATCAGGAACTCCAAAAGGGTAAAACTCGCCGCAGCTGCAGCCCGCAATGGACAGGACGGTAAAGACAGTGACGGAAAGGAAAACCATTCCTTTCACTCGATTGCCCTGCTTTGATCCTGTTGTGAACGTATCGGACATGATTCCCCTTTAAGGTTTTTATATACCGGATTCCTGATTTTTCAACTTCACCGGCAAAGGCAATGGCATGCTGCTTTTGCCGCGGGCAGCTTGAAAAATATTGCGGAAAGGGTTAGGTTTGCCTTGTTATGATCGGCAGTCTCTCCACGCAGATATTCGAGTACTTCACCGAGCCGAAAAGCCGCAGCAATGTGTGGAGCAGGCAGAGGCTCGAAATAAAGCAGAAGCTCGAAGCATTCGCCAGGTCCTTTTACGAGTCATTTGATATCGAGGAGTACGGCCTCGAGGTCACGGCGAGCGATCACTACCCGTCGCTGTGGAATAAAAAATGCGTGGACCGCCAGTGGATCTTTTTCAGCAAGGGCAGGGAGGCGCGGAAGATCGTCGAGGAGATCATCGATACGGACAAGACCCTGCGCTCCACGATCACCGATCCCACTCCCTATTTCAAGAATGTTTTTCTTGCCCTCGACCTCAACGGCGAGGCCATCAGCCTGGCCGTGTACCTGCACTGGAAGGCATGGGTCGACCGTGACAATTTCCTGGCGCGCATGGACGCGGCCGGGGAGCGCCTGCATTGGCTGGAGTTCGTCAGGTCGCTTCCCGACGAGTACGTGGTGAAGGCCGACGGCGCGGCCCCGGTAGCGGCCGTTGACATGAGCGAGGAGAGCCTGGCGGCCTGCATCGACGCCTTTCGCTCGAACCGGGGTTTCCTGAGCGCCGGGCTTTTCGTTCCGCGCGACAAGAGCCTGGAGCTCGGCGAGGACCTGTGGGAAGTCCTGAAAGTATCTTTCATGCTGCTCATCCCTGTTTACGAGCTCATGGCCTGGAGCCCGGAAAACGATTTCATTTCCATGAGCGACAAGCGAAGGGAATTGGAGGAAAAGCGCAAATCCGTGGCCGATCTGTTCGAAAAGGAGCGGGAGGCGTTCAAGGCACTGAAGGAAAAGAACAAGCTCGAACAGAGCCGCCGGCACAAGGAGCTTGTGGAGAAGCGAAAGGACCTGCAGGAGCAGCTGATGCGACAGCCTCCGCCGCAGCCGCGGCCGGAGAAGGAGAAGGAGAAGGAGAAGGAGAAGGAGAAGGAGAAGGAGAAGGAAAAGGAGAGAAAGGAGGGGGCTCAATACCCGCCAGGACCGAAAGAGCGAAAGCCTCTGCGGCCCGGACGCACGGCCAGGTTGAAGCCGGCCCGGGAGCCCGGCAAGGCACGGGAGCAGTCTCAGGCGCCGCAGGCCGGGCCTGGGACCGGGGAAGCCGTGGAATACAAGTACGGCGACAGGGTCCGGATCATGGAGGGGGCCTTCAAGGGCAAATGGGGCATTGTCCAGGAAATCGACGGCAAGGGGAAAGTAAAGGTCATCCTTGGCTCCATGGTGGCAAGGCTTTCTACCGCCGAGGTCAAGCCCGCAACGTTTTCCAGCCGTTAGGTGCGCCGGGGAATGAAATTCGAGCACATCATTGTTTTGCCGGCGGCCCTGTGGCTGGCGGCGGGCTGCTTCGGCGGCTTCGGCTCCGACCCGATCCCTCCGGCCGACGGGTCCATCGACGGCGACGGGGTGGGGCTCGACGGGGAAGACACGTGCCCCAACGGCATACGCGATGAAGGCGAGCAGTGCGATGACGGGAACTTGTCGGACGGAGACGGGTGCGACAATGACTGCACCTGGTCGTGCCGCGACAGCAGCGAATGTGACGACGGCCGCGCATGCACCGAGGATGAGTGCAACACGGATTCCCACAGGTGCCTGAGCCGCACGGGCTCGGCCGGTGAAATCTGCAGGCCTTCGGCCGGGGTATGCGATATCGAGGAGTCCTGCAGCGGCGCGGACCCGGATTGCCCGCCCGACGAGCTGGAAAGGGCGGGGACCCTGTGCCGCCCCCCGGCGGGCGAGTGCGACGAGCCGGAGCGCTGCAGCGGGTCGGACGAAGCGTGCCCCGCCGACGCCTTTGCGGCCGGCGGAACGCCGTGCAGCGACGCCGACCGGTGCACGCACCCCGATGCCTGCGACGCGGAAGGGCAGTGCACGGGCACGCCCGTGGATGAACTGCAGGACGTGGAGGCGATCGATGCGGGCAACATGCACACCTGCGCCCTGACGCGCTACGGCGCGCTCGTGTGCTGGGGCGCGAACACGGCCGGCCAGCTCGGGGACGGCTCGACGACAAGAAGGCTGCTTCCGATCGACGTCACGGGGCTGACGTCGGGGGCCGCTGCGGTTTCCGCTTTCCGCGACCACACCTGCGGCCTGACGGACGCGGGCGGGGTAATGTGCTGGGGCTGGAACACGCAGGGCCAGCTCGGCGACGGAACCGTGGCGGACAGGAGCACACCCGTGGACGTCGAAAGCCTGGCGTCCGGCGTCAGGGCTGTTTCAACGGGAGGAAGCCATACATGCGCGCTCATGGACACGGGTGGGGCGGCCAAGTGCTGGGG
>JBDRLK010000597.1:0-13334 GCA_043813155.1 Pseudomonadota bacterium
CCGTCACGACGGAGGCATAGTCGTTCTATGTCGACGAGTGACGGGGTGCAGCAACGCAGCCAGCCGGGATGGATCGGCGTCCAGAAGTGGGAAGTTATTTTTTCGCGAGCCCTTAGTGTGCTCACATGCCTGGTTGACGCACACGATGCCGCAGCCGGTCTCGCCGGTGCAGCGCGTGCCCGCGGTCTTGATGCGCAACACGTGCCGGGGCCGGGCGTTCTCAAAGGATCCGCCTACTTTAAACCGGCCGTGGTTGACTGGCCCGCCGAAACGTGATTTCATTGTACCTGCAGTGCGGCCCTTCAGGGCCGCCTCAAGACAGGAGAGGCCAATATGACCGGAAGAAAAACATATCCGGGGGAGATCTGGATGATTGCCGTTTTGCTGGCAGCCGTGTTTTCATCCTGCGCCGAGGAAGCGGAAAACGGCCAGTCCGATGCCGATGCGGCTCTGGATGTGGACGCGGCAGGAGAGGGCGGCGACACGGAGGGGGACCCGGACGCCGATCCGGTCGACGATCCGGTCGGCGATTCGGTCGATGACACTGTCGAGGACACTCCCCGGGACACTCCGGCCGAAGAAGTGGACGTCTGGGAATGCGGGTGCCCCGACCCCGTGCTTCCCGAATGCGGCACCCTGGACAAGGTCATCTTTTCATTATGGGACGATTCCATGATAGATCATCTGAGGACTGTTTTCGCCTGCGCCACCGAATCGCTGGACATTGCCGTGTACGATGTTCAGTGGGAATGCGTCGTGGACGCGCTGCTGGCGGCCAAAGAGGCCAATTCGGACCTTGCGATCAGGATCATCGTGGAGAGCGACAACTGCGGGACCGAGGAGCTTCTCACCTGCGATCTCAAGCGCCTCGTGGACGCGGGTGCGGCCGAGGTCATCCTGGACGGCCGCCGCTCCTATCTCATGCACCACAAGTTCCTTGTCGTCGATGCGGCGCGCGCCCACAAGTTTGCGCTCATGGGCTCGGCCAATTACACGTTCGAGAGTTTCTGCGAGGACCACAACGGAAACGTGCTCATCGACAATCCCGTGATCGTCGGTGCGTTGAGCGACGAGTTCGAGCGCATGGCGGGCGGCGACTACGGGGACACGCCGTGGACCGAGCCCATCGGGTCGGCGGGCATGGACCTTTACTTCAGCCCCCCGGGCGACGACTGGCAGGACGAGGTCATTGCCGAGATGGCCTCAATTGGAAGCAGCGGGTCGATCAACTTCATGGTGTACTCCTTTACGAGGCAGGACATGGCCGACGCCATTATCGCGGCCCACGAGAGGGGGGCGACCGTGACCGGCCTCGCCTCCCGTCTCTTTGCCGGCGAGGAGGCGATCGCTTCCATGATGGCCGCGGGGATCGACGTGAAAAAGAGCAATATTCACCACAAGGTGACGATCATGGACAGCGGCTCGCAGAAACAGGTCTTTTTGGGCTCGGGCAATTATTCCACCAACGCCCGGGAGAACAACAACGAGGCCGTGCTCGTGTACAGGGACGACGAGGAGATGTACGGCGCGTTCAAGGACGAATTCGACCGGGTCTGGGAAATCGCGGATCCCATAGAATAACCTGCATCAGAGAAAACCTTCTTTTCGGTACCATGCGATGGCTTCCTCCACGGCCCGCCGGAAGGGAATGTGATCGAGCCCGAGCTCATGCCTTGCCTTTTCGCCCGAGTAAAAGAATGTTATCTGCCCTGCGCGCACCACGCCGGAGGATATCCTGGTTTTTTCGCTGAGCTTCGGCGCAAAGATCTCGATCAGGCTTGCGGAAAAAACAGCGAGGCTCGCGGGCAGCTTCAGCCGCGGCGCCGGCTTTCCCAGCAGACCGGCGATGGTCGAGAAAATCTCACGGTACGTCAGGTTGTCGCCGCCCAGGATGTAGCGGTGCCCCGTCCGTCCCTTTTCATATGCCGCGATGTGGCCGGCGACAACCGTGTCGATATGCACGCAGTTCGTTCCGCCGGCCGGGTAAAACAGCACGGGTGCTTTCGCAATGGCCAGGATAAAGCTGCCCGCGTTTACATTGACGTCGCCGGGTCCGAAAACCGTTCCGGGATTGACAGCGACGACCTCGAGCATCGGGCCATCGGCCGACAGGGCGATGTCTTCGGCGATTTTTTTCGTCTGAGAGTAGGTGAACGAGCTTTCGTTCCAGTCGAAAGCAGTGTTTTCATCCGCCGGGGGGCCGCCGCGCTTCGGGATGCCCAGGGTGTTGACCGTGCTCGTGTGCACGAGCCTGCGGACTCCAGCCCGGAGGCAGGCGCGCACCACGGTGCGCGTGCCCTCAACGTTGACGCGGTACTGGACATCGCGGTCAGCCCCGCGGAAGGAGACATTGCCGGCCGTGTGGAACACGCCGTCGCAGCCCGAGGCTGCCTCCTCGAGAAGCTTTTCGTCGCAGATGTCGCCCTCGATCCTCTCGACAGGGGACGAGGCAAGAAGCCGCGTGTCATCGCCCCTGCGATAGAAGGCCCGAACCCGCAGGCCCCGGCCGGTGAGCGCGAGCGCGAGGTTTCCGCCCACAAACCCGCTTCCGCCGGTGACGAGCACGGTTTTTTCCGGCGCACTCATGTTTTTCATTAAAACACTGACTGACGAGGAAGTCAAATGACACGAGTCCTATTGGAAGCAGTTACTTTGTAGGCGACTGAAGTCGCCCCTACCCCCGTCGGGCAGGGGAGGCTTTAGCCTCCCGGGAGTGCTCGAGGTATTTATACGACGGCTTCTAGAGGAAGGTGTCGTAGAAGATCGTGTGGTCCGAGAAGAACTCGACGACCCTGACCGTGGACTCGTCCTTTGCCGCCGCCGTCACCACGATGGGATGCTCCTCGTAACGCTCGAACTCGACGTTCATGTGCCAGTGGCCCGCGAAAAACCCGAAGATGTTCTCGCCGTAGCCGTTGTCGCGGATGTAATCGCGGATCCCGTTGTACTCGCTCACGGTCAGGCAGTCGATGCCGAAGGTGTCCACCATGGGAGCGTGGTGCGAAAAGAAAAGGATGTTGCGGTCCCCCATGCCGGGGTAAGCGTCAAGGTGGTCCGTGAGCCACTGCCACGTTCCTCCCTCGAAATCGTGCAGGTCGGCCTCGGGCAGGATGCCCGGCGCGCCGAGCCAGGCATGGCTTCGCGTGACCAGGTCGAGGCCGATGAAGTGATACCCCATGAGGTCAAAAGCAAAGTTGACAAAATAGCTTTCCATCTCGAACTCGGGGTTGTAAACCGGTGTTTCCGATTTCACCAGGCTCGGGAACTCTTCGGCGAGCGCGTCGAACGTTGATGCAAAGACCTCATGGAAATAACGGTCGCCGATCGGGCCGTCAGCCTCGACCCATTCGCCTTCGCTGTTTTTGCTGTACGGCCACATGTCGTGATTGCCGATGACGGGAAAATAGGGCACGTCGAGCTCGTCGTGGATTTCTTTGCTCTTTGCGAGCTCCGACATTTCGGCGCTGTCGGAAAAGTCGCCCAGGGACATGACGAAGCGGATGTCGTAAAGGTCGATGTTCTCATTGACGTTGCTCACGGCCGCTCTCAGCTTCTCGGTTTTTTCGTGCTCCTCGCCGCCCTCGTCGTCGAACCCGCCGGTCCCGTAATCGTCGAGCCCCTCGCCTATGTGCGTGTCCGTGATGATGGCCAGCGAGAACAGCCGCCTGAAAGGAAGCTCCGCCTCTTCGGCGTCAAGCTCGACGTTGTCGATGGCGTCGACGACCGGCTCTTCAACGGTTTCCCCCATGTCCTCGCCGGATTCATCGACCGGCATGTCTTCGCCGGCTTCGGTGCCGGTTTCTGCAATGTCCTCCAGTCCGGGATCGTGCGCACCGTCTGTTTCAGACCCGCCGGAGCCGCAGCAGGGCAGCTGCAGGGACAGACCCGCGAAAGCGATGAGGAGCAGCGGAATGTGTGGATGATTCTCAGGCAACAGGTTATCAGCTGATAAAGATTTTAGTGATGATGTCCGCCACGCCGGTGAGAATGGAATGGCCCCGGTTAAAGTCGTCGTCCCAGGGGCCGCCGCCGCCCATGTGCGACTGCTTGTAGATTTCCAGCTTGATCACTTCCTTTTCTTCCACCCTCCTTCTTTCCTCCGAGGCAATAAGCCCCCCGCTGCGGATCCATTGAAGAAGATGCGTGAGCTCATCGTTGTCGAACCACACGCCGTGGTCCGCGCACATGTCGATGATCACGCCGCTCTGGCGGCCGTAGTTGACGCGGTTCATGATCCTCGTGCAGACAAGGCATTTGCGGTAGAGCGGCCCCTGCTGGACGGGTTTTTCGGACCTGGTCTTCGGGACCATCTTGCCGAACGTGACGGATCCGCCCCGCGTTTCATTGGGAACCGCGGTCTGCCTCGCCTTGTCCGTGAGCGCGCCGAAGACCTCGCTGCTCAGCCACAGGCCGCCGCAGCTGCCGCATTCCAGGACCGAGACGTTCTCACGGCCCAGCCTTCGCCTGCTCAGCTTCTTTTCCTCGCCGCAGACAGGGCAGGCATATTCGGTTCTTTCTCCCAGCTTGCCTTCCGGGGCCAGCGGGGTCGAGCAGGAATGGCAGAATTTGGCCTTGTCGCTGACGCGCGTGGCGCAGTTCGGGCAGATGGTGTGCATGTCCAGCTCGTGAAGCGTGAATTCCGAGCTGCAGAAGCTGCATGTTTCCATCCCCTTGGTCCGCGGAGCGCCGCAATTCGAGCAGCGAATCACAGCCGCGTCGTGCATCTTCGGGGCGGAGATGGTCACGGCTTCACCGCAGGCGCAGTGAAAGATGAGGCCGACTTCGGCGCCCGTGACATCGTACTGCTTCTTGCAGGAAGGGCACGACACGAGATGTCTCACTTGAGTCATACTGTTATTATAATAAGAATGCCCCTGCCATTCAAGGGCTTCCGACGGTCATAGGTGTTTTGGTGCCGAGGAAATCCAGGACGATGGTGCTGAGTAACTCGGCCTGAACAATAGTGATATCGTGGCCGGCGTCGGGGATGATCCGAGTGCATATTTTCGGGGCGACGCTGCCGAGCCGCTCCACTGCCTCTTTGGCGGGGTAGATCACTTCGTACTCGCCGACGAGGAACAGGGTAGGTGTAACTCCTGATCCCCAATCCCTAGTATATATCGTCGGAATCTTCGAGCTCCAGGTCAGCGTCTTCGACATCCGACGGCTCGAAGACCATGTCGGAATCATCGGCTCCTTCTTCTTCCTCTTCCTTCTCTTCCTTTTCCGGTTTTTTCCCGGGCTTGTCTTCTTTATCCGGCTCCTTGTCATTTGCCGCCTTCTGCTCCTCTTCCTTGTCCCCTTTTTCCTCCTCCTCGTCCGCAGCCTCTTCCTCGACTTCGGGCAGGCCTTCCCCCAGGATGGCGATATCTCCCTCCCACGTTATCTCCCAGACCCTGTGAGTCAGGTCCGCGCCGCCCTCGAGCGTGTTCATCCGCGTGCACCAGAAACCCTTCTCGTTGTGCGTGGGCTCGCCCTTTTCGCCGCCCGTTGCCTTTGTCTGCAGGTTGATGAGCGCGTCCCCGCCCTTGAAACGCGCCTGTTTCTGCATTTTCACGATGGCAATCGTTGCAGCGGTCTCGCAGTCGGTGTTCCTGTCGGTCAGCTCGATGTGCGTGATAACATTGGTACCCTTGGGCAGCGGCTCGCCTTCATAGTACAGCGCCACTTCCTCGAGCAGGTGCTCGCTCGCCCTGGGATGGTCGAGCTTGATGAAATTATAGGTTTTTGGGCCGCAGGCCGCTGCGGCGATTGCGCAAACGGCCAGCGTCACGCACAGGTATTTATTGCAAAACCTTCTCATCACGCCTTGCATTATACTGTAGCTCACAAAAGATGCAATACGGCCGACCGAAGTCGCCTCCTCTGCCCCCGTCACGTGCAGGGCAATGGAGGCCTCAGCCTTCGGTTTTCCCTCCCGGCGGCTCTGCTATCAGGATATTCTGGCCCGCCCTGACAAACAGGATATCCGTGATTTTCTCGAATCCCTTGAAAAACGCCCCGTCTTCCTGTTTCAGCTTATCCAGGGAAAATCCCGTGATCACGAGGTCGGCGTCCTCGGAGTGGCGGGACACGAGATCCGCAAAGACCACATCCTCGCTGATGGGGACCTGCTTCACGTTTTTGTACGAGATGGGGATGCGGCCCTGGGCGATCATGGCATTGAGCTGGTCGACTTCTTTCTGCATGTTCGCGCTGCCGAAAGCCGCGAAAAGCTCGATTTCCGCTTTTTTCCACTCGGGGTGGCCGATGATAATGTAGGCAAGAATGATCATCAGGTTGGCGTTGCGGTAATCTCTACGGGTCAGCCAGATGTGGATTTTCCGCTTGTCCCCGAAGTTGTTTTCCGCGGACCGCAGCACGCAGATATTGTATTCGGCCACGGCCGCGAACTCGCTGCCGTCGATGATGTCAGGGATCTCCTCGGGGTGGTCCTGCTGAAACTCGAAGAGGATGCTGTTGTTATCCATGCCGGAAATGCCGGGTATCTGCACGATCTGCGCAATGGCCGTCCTGAAGCTGGGCGAGATGATCGTGTCCACGTACATCGAGGCGTCGCTTTTCTGCGTATGCTTGATAAGTTTCTTCAGGATGTCCTTGGAGCCTTCGTTTGTTTCCCTTGTCAGCGGTCCCTTGATGAAGTTGATGTAGCTGCCGAACCCGTAGTGGTACGATATCCAGCGCATGAGGTCAAAGGGAGAGGAGCGTTTCAGGGAGTGGGGCGAGATGGCGATGAACGAGGGCCGCCAGTTCATCATGGTCACCTTTGCCTGGCGCTTCTGGATGAGCACCTGGAGGCGGCGCGTCATCTGGAAGAGCACGCCCTTGAAAATTTCCGACAGGTCCCGCTCCCCTTTCTTTCTTCGCTTGAGCGAGAGGTAGATGACGATCATGATCACCATGGAGGCAAAAGCGTAGAGAGGCTGCATGCTGAACATCATGATGAAGCAGCCCGCCGCCCCGATGAGCGACAAGTACCATTTCGAACGGAAGGTGGGGCGGTAGGAGGGGTTGCCGGCAAAGTGCTCGAGGAAGCTGATCGAGCACAGGGCGCCGTACGTTATCATGAAGAACATGCTGATGATCTGCGCGACGAAATCGACGCTGCCCATGGACACGAAGGCGAGGGCGATGACGGACGTGACGATCGTGGCGTTGAAGGGCTCGTTTTTACTGCCCCGCCCCCTGCCCAGGAAGCTGTTGATCCTCCTCGTGGGCAGGATGCCGTCGCCCGCAAGGGCCTGGAGCGTCCGGGGCGCCACGAGAATGGAGCCGATGGCGCTCGACAGGGTCGCGGCGGCCAGCCCGATGGGAATGATCGGCCCCCAGAGCGCGATGCGGCTCATGATGAACTGGTCCGAAACGAGCTGGTCCGGCGGCGCGCTGGCCGCCAGCTTGAGCACCACGGCCAGGTAAACCACGAACCCCGTGACGCCGGCCGCGAGCGTCCCGAGCGGGATGGAACGGCGGGGCTTTTTCAGGTCGCCCGACAGGCCGACGCCCGCGGTTATCCCGGTGAAGGCGGGGAACACGATGGCGAACACCATGGTGAAGTCGTCGGGTTTTTCAACGCGCGCCAGAAGGTTTATTTTCACCGAGTCGTCGATCGGCTTTCCGAGGAAAAAGAGGACCAGGCTCGCGGCAAGGATGCCTGCCACGACCCACAGTGTTTTTACGCCCACGTCCGCGCCCTTGATGAGGATGACGAAAAGAAGGATGATCGTGGCCGGGATGCCGATCATCCTGATGTCCGGGCTGAAGCCCAGGTGCTGCTCGATGAAACCGAACAGCGGCCTGAAGGCCTCTGAAAACGCGATCATGTAGAAGGCGACCGACGCGGCCTGGGAAAGGTAGAGGGAAATGCCGATGGCGCCGCCCACGGTCTCTCCGAAGGAGCGGCTGACGATGAAAAACTCGCCCCCGCCCTCGACCTTCAGGTTGGTGGCGATCTCGGCGATGGCAAGGCCCGTGGGGATCGTAATGGCGTGGCCGATGAGAAGGATGGCCAGCATGCCCAGGGGCCCCACGTGGCCCAGGGCATACCCGAAGCGCAGGAACAGGATGGCGCCGAGGATCGTGCTGATCCCGGCGATGAAAACGGCCGATGTGCCGAAGCCGTGCCCCTTTGTGTTTCCCTTTTTCGCTTCAGCCATGGTGCAAAACGCCTGGTGCGACGCAACTATTGAAGCATTTGGGCTCGGGGAGTCAAGCCAAAACCGCAAGAAAGTTCACGAACTCGGCCCTTCTTGGTTGAGACGGGGCGGCATATATGCTATGCATGGTGCTGCACGCCCTTTGGCGTACCCATGAACTCGGCGTGCCCATGAACTGTAGCTGCACGCCCTCGGCGTGCCCATGAAATACTGTAGCTGCACGCCCTCGGCGTGCCCATGAAATGCAAGAGAAAGCGGAAGCATCAGAGCCGAAGCAGACCTGGAAATTTCCCAGCCAGTTCTGGCTCGCCAATGCGATGGAGCTGTGCGAGCGCGCCGCCTACTACGGGTTTTTCATCGTACTTACGCTCTACCTCCGGACATCGTTGATTTCAATGACAAGGAAACCGGGTTCATCGGCGGCATATTTTTCGCGGGCCTGTATTTTCTGCCTCCCTTTGTCGGCGCCATCGGCGACAGGATCGGTTTCAAGAAAGGGCTGCTGCTCGCCTTCGGCCTTCTCACCATAGGGTATTTTTTCCTCGGGGTCTTTCATTCAAAACCCGCGGTCATATTCTTCCTGGCCGTGGTCATGGTGGGCGGCTCCTTTATCAAACCGCTCATCACGGGCACCGTGGCCAAGACCACGACCGAGATCAACCGGGCCCGGGGCTTTTCCCTGTTCTACTGGGTCGTCAATATCGGCGCGTTCAGCGGCAAGACCGTTGTTCCCTACGTCAGGCAGGGGATGGGGCTGGAATACGTCAACTTCTTTTCCTCGGGCATGGCGTTTGTCGCGTTTATTTTCGTGCTCTTTCTGTTCAAGCGCGTTGATAAGGCGGATGGGGGAAAATCCGTCATGGACGTGGCAAGGGCCCTTAGAAGGATTCTCCTCACGCCGCGCCTGATCATCCTGACCCTGATCGTCACCGGCTTCTGGATCATCCAGCACCAGCTCTACGCGACCATGCCCAAGTATGTGATCCGCCTCATGGGCGAGCAGGCCAGGCCCGAGTGGTATGCCAATGTCAACCCGGCTGTTGTGGTCATGTTCGTCCTGCTCGTCACGCAGGTCATGAAGAGGTACAAGGCGGTCTCCTCCATGCTCGTGGGCATGATACTCATGCCCTTTTCCGCCCTGTCCATGTCCCTGAGCCCCTGGCTGCAGGGCGTGGCCGGCGATCAGATCACCGTGCTGTGGCTCGTGACGCTGCACCCGCTGACCGTGATGATGATTATCGGCATCGCCATCCAGGGGCTTGCCGAGTGTTTCATCTCGCCCAGGTTCCTGGAGTATTTCTCCCTCCACGCACCAAGAGGAGAGGAAGGGACTTATCTCGGGTTCAGCCACCTGCATTCGTTCTTTGCCGCCCTGTTCGGGTTTATCCTTTCGGGGTACCTTCTCGATGCCTACTGCCCGGATCCCGAGACGCTGCCTGAGGGCCTGAGCGCCGCGGCAAGAGCGGCCACCTACGCGGACGCGCACATGATATGGTACTACTTCGCGGCCATCGGCCTGACCGCGGCCATTGCGCTTTTCTTCTTCCGGTACATTACCAATTCGATAGACAGGAAGTCATCTGTTAAATCCCGCGGGCGGGGAGGGTAGGGGAGCCCTAGAGGGCCTGGGACTTTTTCGCGCGCGTTTTTTTCTGGACCGCGAGCTCCAGCTTGATCTGGGGATGGTCCTTGGACTTGACGTAATCGTCGTAGAATTTCTTTACCCGCGTGCTCCTGACGTAGCGCTTGTGGCCGAGCAGCCCCCCGCCGAACGTCCTGGGAATGTGCAGCATCTCGTGGATGACTGTTTTGAGCTGCTCTTCCCGGCTGAGCTTGTCGAAGTTCTCGCAGATGAATTCAATGACATAGACGATTTTGCCGTCGAGCGCTTCGGACACGATTCTCTGGAGGGCGTGGATCCTGGCGACAATGCGCTTGCTCTTCGATCCCGTGCTTCGCATGCACAGGATCCTCTCCGGGTCCAGATGCTTCATGTCGAGGGTTGAGACAATGTCGGCGACGGTTTCGTTCAGATCCTGCGCTTTCTCGTACTTGAGCATTTTTCTGCTGCCTTCCCCTGAAAATTTCCATTGAAGATGCGACTGCCTGATTCCTTTAAGCTGAAAACCGATTGCTGAAAGCTGATGGCTGTTAATACTACACTTCTTTGAGATAATTAACAGCATTTTTGAAAAAATTAAGTCCTGTTCCGTCCACGCTCTTTTCCGCGGCGCGTCTCGTCCAGTCAGGGTGATTGAGGCTGCTCCAGAAGCATTCGGGATGCGGCATCATGCCGAGGATCCTGCCCGAACCGTCGCACAGCGCGGCCGCGCCGCCCGCCGAGCCGTTGGGGTTGAACGGATACTGCTCGGTCGGCTCATTGGTCACGGGATCGGCGTAGAAAAGCGGGATTTCATGGTTGTCCTTGATGTCCCCGGCCGCATCCTCTTCGATAACGAGCCTGCCTTCGCCGTGCCGGATGGGAAGATCGATGGTGTCGATGCCCCTGGTGAAAATGCAGGGGGACTTCGGGTCGGCCTTGAGCGTTACCCACCTGTTTTCGAATCGCCCCCTGCTGTTGAACGTGAGCGTGGCCCCCTGGCGCCACGCCTCGTTGCCGCCCTTTTCCGAAGCCTTGGGCAGGGGCAGGAGGCCGAGCTTTACGAGGAGCTGAAACCCGTTGCAGATCCCGATGATCAGGCCGCCTTGCTCGACGAATCCGGTGAGCTCATCGATCAGGAGCTTTCCGCTGGCGGGATTGCGCGTCATTTTTATCCTCGTGGCGCACGCCCTGGCCGAGCCCAGGTCGTCCCCGTCGAGAAACCCGCCGGGGAAGCAGATGAGGCCGTACCTGAAAATAGACACTTTTCCGGCCGCCCAGTCCCAGATCGAGACCATGTCGACCTGGTCCGCTCCCGCACGGCGGCAGACGAACGCCGTTTCCCTCTCACAGTTGATGCCGTTTCCCGTCAGGATCATTGCACGCACGAGCGTCATGATTGCCTCCTAGAATGCCAGCGGCTTGCGCCACGCATCTTTCAATTCATAAACGTCCCAGCTCCAGTCACGCCTGCCGTCCCCCGCCTTGAGCGTGAGCCTAGTACCGAACGCTACCGTCCCCACCCTGGCCGCGGGCAGGCCCTCGAGGGTCTTTTCGAACTTGTCGCTGTCCCCGGGCGCCACGGTAACGACGAACCTCCCGGCTGATTCGGAAAACAGGAGGCTGCCTTCATCAAGGCTGCCCTCGGTGGGAACCGGGGCGAGATCGATGTCCATCCCCAGCCCGCCGGAAAACGCGGTTTCAGCAAGGGCCACACCGAGGCCCCCGTCGCTGCAGTCGTGGCACGATCTCACAAGCCCCTCGCGCATGGCAGAGTGCAGGGCGTCGTAGAGCGGGATTGTTTCCCTCGTCCTCACTTCCGGGACCCTGCCCGCATGGATCCCGTGCATGCCGGCCCACTCGCTGCATCCCAGCTCGTCTTTCGTCCGGCCCAGCACGTAGACCACGTCGCCGGGGGCCTTGGAGTACATGGAAACGGCCCGGCCGGCGTCGGGAACAATGCCGATGACCGTCACGAGCAGGGTCGGCGGAATGGAGAGCCGGATGCTGCCGTGCTTGTAATCGTTCTTCATGCTGTCCTTGCCCGAGATGAGGGGCAGGTTGTAGGCGATGCACACGTCGTGCAGGCCGCGGCACGCCCTCACGAGCTGGGCAAGCTTGAATTCGCCCTCGGGATTCTGCGGCGAGCCGATGGGGTCGGTCCAGCTGAAATTGTCGAGGGCGGCCATCTGCGCCGGGTCTGCGCCCACGCTGATGGCGTTGCGAACAGCCTCGTCGAGAGCGCAGGCGGCCATGTTGTACGTGTCCGCGTCGGAGTAGCGCGGGCAGATGCCGTGGGTAACGGCCACGGCCCTCGAGCTGCCGAGAACAGGCATGATCACGGCCCCGTCGGATGGGCCGTCCCCGCGCGGGCCGCACAGCGGCTTGATCACGCTTCCTCCCTGGACCTCGTGGTCATACTGCCTGACCCAGTACTCCTTGCTCGCCACGTTCGGCCGGCCGAGAATAACGGGCAGCTCGGACGGGTCCGGCCTGCGCGGCAGGGGCGACCGGGGCGATACTAAGCATTTGGAGCTGCTCCAGCTGGCGTCCAGCTTCATGCCGGGCAGGCCTTCGTGCAGGAAGTCGAGGTGCATGAACGCTATCGTCTCGTTTCTGTATTTCACGCTGAGCCATCCGGAGTTGTTGTATGTCCCCACCACGCTGGCTTCCACGCTCATGCGCCGGGCCAGGTCGAGGAATGTTTCCAGTTTGCCCGGCGGGACCGATACGGTCATTCTCTCCTGGGCCTCGGACAGGAAAATCTCCCAGGGGTGAAGCCCCGGGTACTTGAGGGGAGCGTCCGTGAGGTCGATGTCCGCGCCTCCCGCTTCCTGCGCCATTTCACCGACCGACGAAGAGAGGCCTCCCGCACCGTTGTCCGTGATGGAGTTGTACAGGCCTTCGTCCCTGGCCCTGAGCAGGAAGTCGCTCATCCGCTTTTGCGTGATGGGGTCGCCGATCTGGACTGCGGAGACGGGCGATCCCTCGTGGAGCTGCTGGGACGAAAAGGTTGCGCCGTGAATCCCGTCCTTGCCGATCCGGCCCCCAACCATGACGATGCTGTCGCCGGGCCGCGCTGCCTTCTTGTGGGCCGCGCGGCCGGCCACGACAGCCGGTGCAATGCCGCCCGTCCCGCAGTAAACGAGCGGCCGCGCCGTGTACCGCTCGTCGAAGAGCACCGAGCCGTTGACCGTCGGGATGCCGCTCTTGTTGCCGCCGTGCTCGACCCCCTCCCTCACGCCTTCGAGGATGCGCATGGGATGAAGCACGCGGGGAGGAAGCTCCCCCTTGTGGTCCGGGAGGCCGAGGCAGAAGACATTGGTGTTGCAAAAAAGCATGGTCCCCATGCCCGTGCCCAGCGGGTCGCGGTTCACGCCCACGATTCCGGTCAGGGCGCCGCCGTAAGGGTCGAGCGCCGAGGGGGAGTTGTGCGTCTCGACCTTGAACGAAATGACGTGATTGTCGTCGAACTTGATGACCCCGGCGTTGTCCTTGAACACGGACAGGCAGTAATCGCGGCTGCCGAGCGTTTTTCTCACTTCCTCGGTCGTCTCGACGATATAGGTGCGCAGCAGGCT
>JBDRLK010000598.1:0-6488 GCA_043813155.1 Pseudomonadota bacterium
ACAAAAAGCTGAAGGAGATAAAAAAAGAGAAACATTATTGAGCTTTTAGTCGATAATTTTAGAAATACATTGATATAGTTGGTGGAACGGATATTGCATTAGCGAATCGGCAAATAAACATCAAATCAGTTAAAAGGATCAGTTCCATGGCGAGGAGTACGAGGCGCGGATTGGCAAAGAAAAAACAACAGCCTGACGGGGGCAAAGGACAGCTTCTTCTCAATACCTTTAATTCTTCCAACGTCGTTTCAATCGATACCGGGAAGTCGGAAAAGAAAGCAAAGAAGAAAGAAGAGAAGGGCCGCAGTGAGCAGGAGAGCACGGTTTCCGTGCTCGAGCCGGTCGCTGCACCAAAGCAGGCCAGGAAAACAACGGCGGAAAAGCTCGCGACGAAACAGAGGGATATCTCCGTGGCCGAGTTTTTCACGAAGAACCGCCACCTCCTGGGATTCGACAACCCCGCACGGGCGCTTCTGACGACCGTCAAAGAGGCCGTAGACAATGCGCTCGATGCCTGCGAGGAAGCGGGCATTCTTCCCGAGGTCAAGATCGTCGCGACACCGCTCAACCACGGCGAAAGGTTCAGGATCGAGGTCCTGGACAACGGCCCCGGGATCGTGAAAGCCCAGATCCCGAAAATCTTCGGCAAGCTGCTTTACGGCTCGAAGTTCCACACGTTGAAGCAGGCAAGGGGCCAGCAGGGCATAGGCATCAGCGCGGCGGGCATGTACGGCCAGCTGACGACCGGTGCGCCCGTGGTCATCATCAGCAGGATCAGGGAATCCATGCCGGCCAGCAAGTTCCTGCTGCGCATCGACATGCAGCGCAACAACCCGGAGATCCTCGAGGAGGACCGGATCGACGTCGAATGGACCCACGGCACGTCGGTCTCCATCGACCTGGAGGCCACGTACAAGAAGGGTCCCCACTCGGTGGACGAGTACGTCGAGCTTTCGGCCGTGGCGAACCCCCATGCAACGATCATCTACGTGAATCCCGACGGGGAGGAGACGAGGTACGAGCGCACCAGCATGGACATGCCGCCCGAGACGCGGGAGATGAAGCCGCATCCGTACGGCGTTGAGCTCGGGATGCTGCTCAAGATATTCCAGGGGTCGAAGAAACACAGCGTCAAGGCCATGCTCATGCAGTCGTTCTCCAGGGTGAGCCAGAAAGTGGCGTCAGAGATCTGCGGGAAAGCCGGAATAAGGGAAACCACGCGGGCGTCGAAGCTCCAGCCGGAAGAGGTCGAGGCCATCCACAAGTCCATCCGGGAAGTCAAGATCATGGCGCCGCCCTCCAAGTCCGTGGCGCCCATAGGCGAGGACCTCATCATCGCCGGTCTCAAGCGCAAGTTCGATGCGGATTACTACTTCTCATGCACGCGCCCCCCGTCCGTTTACAGGGGAAACCCCTTCATCATCGAAGCGGGCATTGCCTACGGCGGCAAGCTCCCGGCCGACAGGCACGCTGATGTCGTGAGGTTCGCCAACCGCGTTCCGCTCCTGTACCAGAAAGGGGCCTGCGCCATCACGGAAGGCTGCACCGAGATTTCATGGCGCAATTACGGGCTCAGCCAACCGAGCGGCTCCCTGCCCATCGGCCCGCTGGCCATTTTCGTTCACATGGCCTCGGCATGGGTCCCGTTCACGAGTGAAAGCAAGGAGGCGGTCGCTCACTACCCGGAAATCATCAAGGAGATCAAGCTGGCCCTCCAGGAATGCGGCAGGAAGCTGGGCATGCATATTTCCGCCCGCAAGAAGGAGGCCGAGGCTGAGAGGAAACGCTCCTACATTGAAAAATATATTCCTCACATAGGCATCGCGCTAAGGGATATTCTTGGCTTGAGCGAAAAAGAGGAAACAACTATCAACGCGACGCTCAAGCAGATGCTCGAGAAAAAGCCGGTGTAACCAGGGTGAAGCATGGCCAAAGGCAACAGAAAAAAATCAAAAAAGGCGGAGGCGGAAAAGAAGAGGGGCCCGGGGGCGGCGCCGGCGGAGAAGAAGGGGCGCGGTGAGCTCATCATCAATGTCGCGAAATCGATAACAGGCATCGCGGGATCCATTCATCAGACAATAAGCAGGCGCAGGAGGCCGGCGCTCCAGTTCCCCCAGCGCTCGCTTGCCAACGTGAGCTACAGGCCCGAAATGGGATTTTTCGAGCTGGGCAAAAAGGTGGTCGAGAGAACGCTGACGGTCAACACCGTCAAGACCTTTGCCCAGACCCTGAGGATGATGTCGCTGAGCAAGGAGCTCGTGGACACGGACGACATAGCGACAAAGAGGGAAGCCTATTACGTGTCCAAGAACTGGGGTGACGCCAGGTTCGACGAGCAGCCTGAAAGCGATACCGTCATGGAGGACGTGGAGGCGCTGTTCAGGGTGAACCGGGAACAGCTCGGCTTCATCCCCGAGGAAAAAGGCGGGGAAGTGGCCGGAAAGCTTGTCGTGCTTGACAAGGACAGGGGCACGGGAAAGACGCTGCGGATCAACTGCACGAAGTTCGGCTCCGGCGCCTATTCCATTCCCATCTCGGTCGAGCACTTGCAGTTCGAGACGGATGCCAGGTTCATTCTCGCCATAGAAACGGCGGGCATGTTCCAGCGGCTCGTGAAGCATAATTACTGGAAAAAGGCGCAGTGCATCCTGGTCTCCATGGGAGGCGTTCCAACCCGGGCCTGCCGCAGGTTCATCAGGCGCCTCAGCGACGAGAAGAAGCTGCCCGTTTATGTTTTCGTGGACTGCGACCCCTACGGAATAGCCAATATTTACAGGACACTGAAGGTCGGGTCGGGCAACGCGGCGCACGTGAACGAGTTTTTCTGCGTGCCGCAGGCCAAATTCCTCGGCATCACGCCGAAGGACATCGTGAAATACAAGCTGCCCACGCACCCTCTCAAGGCAGTGGACGTGAAGAGGGCCGATGACGCTATCAAGAACGACCCGTTTTTCAACCATCACAAGGAATGGAAGGAAGCCATCAAGCTGCTCCTGCAAATGGGCGTGAGGGCCGAGCAGCAGGCCCTGGCAAAGCACGGGCTCAATTACGTGATTGAAAAATACCTTCCGTACAAAATAAAACACGCCCAGGATTTTCTGCCGTAATTCTTCTTGAGACGAGAGGTAGGGACATGCCTGAAAAAATAAAAGTCATGGTGCTTACAATTCTTTTTCTCGCCGCGGGCTGTTTCCTCCTGCCCGCCGCGGGCTGCAACGGGAAGAACAAGGGCGTGAAGAACGCGGGCAAGGAAGGCGGGGAAGGCGGAGACGGGAAGGGCGCAGGAAAGCCCTCGACGCGCCTGGGATCGGTCCAAGTCAAGGTCATCGAGCCCGCGGACAACGAGGAGCTTGCCGGCGAGGTCGAGATGGTCGTGGCCTTTAAAAACGTCTCAAAGCTCGTTTCCTGCGAAGCGCTGTACGAGGGAGAAGAGCCCATTGAAGGCACCGTGGTTGTCCAGTTCGATCTCGACGGCGAGAGCAATCTTTCCGGAGAGCCTTCGACCGTGCTGACCACGTCCCGGCAAGAGGGCCCCCTGGAGGAGTGCCTGGCAGGCGTGCTGGGCGAAATAGATTTCTCCTCGATTTCAATCGAAGGCTCGGCCACCTTTCACCTGATCCTGAAATACGGCCGGCAGGCCAAATAAGGAGTCGCCCAATAATTATTTCGACATGTGAAGGCACAAAACCAACAAAGTGTCCAAAACTTCTTCCGGGCGCCGAGGCGCCCGTCCAGCAAGGCGCGGGGTCCCCATCCCGACGGAGGCGTAGTCCCACTACGTCGAGGAGGGATGGGGTGCAGCAACGCCGCCGGACGGGATGGATCGGCGTCCGGAAGGTCGAAATAATTTTTGGGCGACTCCTGAGACACATGGCTCGAAGACAGTACGCGTGGGTTTTCTGCCTGCTTCTCGGCATGGCCTGCTGCTGCAAGGGCAAGGCCGTGAAAAGCACGGACACCGTCGAAGCGCAGCAGCCCGATCAGCCCTCCATGCAGAAGGCGGATGATGCCGCGCCCGCATCTTCGCTCGACCACGCCCAAGAGGGAAGCGGACAGCGGCCACCGGGTCCCCTCTATCTCATCGTCGGGGGCGACGTGATGCTGCAGATGCAGCTCATCGAGATTGTCGCGCTGCAGCCGGAAGAAGAGAACAGGGCAGGGGGCTGGAAAAAGTTTTTTCACGCCCTGGAGCCGATACTCGCAAAGGTCGAGAAAGGCGGCGAGACCGCCCTGATCGTCAACCTGGAATCCCCGGTGGCGGAGGAAAGGCAGGCGCCCACGAGCTACCCGCCTGTTTTCAACGGTCCGGCCGAGGCGCTTGAGGGTATGAAGCTGGCGGGAGTGGATTATGTCACGATGGCCAACAACCATGCTTTTGACCAGGGCAGGGCCGGGCTTGGCGAGACCATGGAAGCGGTGCGCGGCGCCGGCCTTGGAATCATCGGCGCCGGCGATGGGGCGGGCGAGGCCCGCAAGCCGGTCTTTGTGGGGGATGGGAAAACAGTGCCCAGGGTGGCGGTCCTGTCCTACCTCCTTCGTCCGGGCGACAAGGGGAAGGAGCCGGAGGAAAAACCGGCCATCGCGCTGCTGGACGAGGCCTCGCCGGGCGAGGTGTCGCAGGCGGCGGGGACCGATGGCGTTGATGCCGTGGTCGTCATCATTCACTGGATCGGCGAGTTTGTCGAGAAGCCCCGCAAGGCCTGGAAGGATGCCGTGGAGGGGCTCGTCGGTGCGGGCGCGGACGCGGTGGTGTGCCACGGGCCGCACGTTGTGGGACCCGCGGAGTGGATCGAGAAGGACGGGAGGAAAGGCTTCGTTGCCTGGTCGCTCGGCAACCTCGTGGCGAATTTCGGGTGGGAAGTCTATCCCACCAACACCATGAGCCTCCAGGAGGGCAAGACCTCGGCCCAGAGGAAAAAGACCCGCTGCGAGGCGCTGGCCGTGCTCGAGCTCGTGCGAAGCGCGGACGAGTCTGGCTCCGCCCTGACAAAAGTATCGCTCTATCCGCTGTGGCTCGAAGACAACCGGTACGCGTCGTTCAGAAAGGGCGGGGCGGCCAGGGCGATTTTTCCCATGCCCATTCCCTCCTGCAGTCCCGAGCAGAAAACCGGCTGCCCGGCCGGCGCCAAGAAAAAGGAATGCCCGCTGCGCTGGGAGATGATTTTCGAGGCCGGCCGAACCATGGTGGAGGGCCTGTGGGGAAAACCCTGGCCCGGCCTGCAGCCCTGCGACGAAGGCCTTGACGCGATCGACCTGCCTCCGATGAAAGTCGAGTTTGTATTTTAATCAAAATCCGGGGTTTAGAAGCTGTGTCGCAATTGGTGCTGCGCCCCCTCGGGGCGCCACATACGGGCACGCCAAGGGCGTGCAGCACCAATATGTTGAATGACACCCATCGGTCACAGGGGTTGCGACACAGCCTCTTCAGGCTTCCGCAGAAAAAGGAGCGGGCGGCTGAAGCCGCCCCTGCCCGGGATTATGAGTTTGATTTTCGGGCGGCTGAAGCCGCCCCTGCCCGCTGTTGCGGAGTCAATGATAGATCGGCTCATCCTTGTCGTCGTCGCCCTGTCCGCGCTTAGCCCTTTCCTCCAGCTCGCTTTCGATCACGCGCATTTTCCTGCGCAGGAAGAAGGCGCGGATGCTCCTTAGGGCCCTGAAGGGATTCCACCACCCGGATATGAGGATGGCGGCCGAGGCCATGCCCCCCACGTGGGCGGCAATGCTGATGCCGGGCGTGCGCGCGAGCCAGTACAGGATCGTGATGCCGATGGTCGCGTAGACGAGCCACTTGGCCTTGATGGGAAGGAGGCCGAGAAAGAAAATCCTCATATTGGGAAAGAGCATGCCGAAGGCAATGATGACGGCGAAGATGCCACCGGAGGCGCCGAGGGTCAGGGTATCGGCTTTGCCCGTGAGCCAGCCCACGACCACGACGACCAGGCCCGCGAGAGCTCCGGTGAGAACATAGAATTTCAAGAGGCCCTTTTTGCCCCAGCGGTCCTCGAGGAGCGTGCCGAACATCCAGAGGCCGAACATGTTGAAGACGAGGTGGCTGGGATCCGTAGGAGAGTGCATCCACATGTAGGTCAGGGGCTGCCAGAGCTCGAGCCCGGGAATGAACCTCTCGGGCGTCAGTGAGAAGTGGATGACCATGAAATCCGTCCTGAACCAGTGGAACGTGAGCAGGGTGAGGACATAAATCGCCGAATTGGCGATCATGATCCACTTGATGGCGGGCGTGAGCCTCCATACTCCCCTGGCGGGCCCTTGCGGCGGCATGCCTCTATCGTATCTCATTACAGTATCTCGAAACCGATTATCGTATATATAACATAGCACCACGCCGCACAACGCGCAAAAAACGGATTGGCGCTTAGGGCTCGCGAAAAAATAACTTCCCACTTCTGGACGCCGATCCATCCCGGCTGGCTGCGTTGCTGCACCCCGTCACTCGTCGACATAGAACGACTATGCCTCCGTCGTGACGG
>JBDRLK010000599.1:0-15083 GCA_043813155.1 Pseudomonadota bacterium
GACGCGACTTCGTGGCCGTGGTCAGGCCCGGCCTGATCCTGGAGCGGCTTCACGGGGAAGCGGAAAAGCACGCGCTCTTTTATCCCCCCGACCCGGCGAGCCTGGACAGCTGCACGCTTGGCGGAAACGTCGCGGAAAACGCGGGCGGGCCGAGGGCATTCAAGTACGGCGTGACGGCCAATTATGTTCTCGCCATGGAGCTGGTGACCATGGACGGCCGGTGCATCAGGACGGGCAGCAGGACGATCAAGCAGGCGGCCGGCTACAACCTGGCGCGCCTGCTCGTGGGAAGCGAGGGAACGCTTGCCGCGTTCACGCTCATCGTGCTGCGCGTGGTGCCCCTTCCCGAAGAGGTGGCCACGATCGTGGCCACGTTTTCGTCCATGGCCGCGGCCGCGGCCGCGGCGGGCGGCATGCTTGGCAAGGGGCTCGTGCCCAGGGTCATGGAGATCATGGACCGTGAATGCATCAGCCTCATGCAGCGTTTCGGCAGCGTCCACTTTGACGCGAAAGCAAAAAGCGCCCTCCTGATCGAGATGGACGGCGACGCCGCGGCCGTGTCCAGGCAGGTCGACGTGGCCGGGGATATTCTCGAGAAGGGCAAGGCCCGGGAAACGCTCCTGCTGTCCGGGGCGGTTGAAAAGAACAGGTTCTGGAACGCGCGGCGAAACATTGCCGAGTACCTGAAGAAAAAGTACCCGTCCAATATGTCTGATGACATTTCCGTGCCGCGAGGCAGAATCGTGGAAGCCGTGGAGAGGATTTACGCCATCGCCCGCTCCCACGGCCTGCAGTCAGCGGTGTTCGGGCACGCCGGGGACGGCAACCTGCACGTCAACGTGCTCGGCGAAGGAGACGTGGACCGCGCTCGCGCCGAGAGCGTCAGGAATGAGCTCATGAAGATGGTCGTGGCCATGGATGGGGCGATCTCGGGAGAGCACGGCATCGGCACCACGAAGCGCAAATACCTGAAGCAGCAGCTCGGCCCGCAGGCACTGAAGCTCCAGAAGGCGCTGAAAGAAGTCTTCGATCCCGACAGCATTTTGAACCCCGGGAAAATATTTTGAGGGGGCCGGGCCTTGAATCTTGAATTTCATCCATTATTTCTATGAAATTATTTTATAGCGAACGTTTCACTCTTCGCGCTATGAAATAATTTCATAGAAAAACCCCGAAAAATTCAAGATTCAAGGCCCGGCCCCAAATAATTTTACTTGCCTTTTGTTATAGAGAACATAGAATAAGAATTTACTATCGCCATCGAGGGAGGGCCCGGGTTTCCTCGGAGGGGCGGTACGAAACGGGTATCGAGGTATGGCATGAAAAAGAAGTCTCACATCCTGGTGGCAGCCCTGCTGGCGCTGACGTCCATCTCCTCGCAGGGGGAAGCCACGACCAAGAAATCCTACATCAACAAGTATGTGCTCATCATGGACTGGACCGAGAGAGCCTTGCTCTGGGTGGAAAAGCACAAGGAAGACCCTTCACTGGGGAAGGTCGCCCTGGAGATCGCTGAAACGAACATAAAGCTTCTGCAGGAATTTTCGCCGCCCAAGGAGCTGATCGAGATTCACCCGCACTTTATTTCAATTGTGGAAAACAGCGCCAATGCCTTCGAGGCCGTGGCAAGCGGCAGCCCGTCGGCGTTCTACAAGTACAAGAAAAAAGTTCAGAAGGGCCGCAAGTCACTGTTCTCTGTCATGAGGGAGCTCAATTTTGTTTTCCCTGCCATAATATGAGAACGGGGAGCCAGACGAAACGCAGGAGGTCAGCCATGAGGAAAAGCAACATCACGCCCTGGGCGGTGACGATCGCGGCCGCGGCCATAATGCCGCTCTGGGGGTGCGGCCCCAAAGCGGCAGAGGTTCCGCAAGTTCAAGAAAAGCCGTTCAAGGAAATATCGGCCATCGAGATGTTCGAGAAGGTCATTCACGAGAAAGGGTACACCACGACGAGGAAAAAGCCCATCTACGTCCTCGGGTACGGAGAGCTGCTGATCGACCTGGCGATCGATGACAAGCTGTCCCTGGCCATCGAATACCTCACGGAGGAAGACAGGGCGAAGCTTGGCGGCAAGTTCCAGTCCAGCAAGGTGGGCGACAAGTTCAAGCTGCTGGCCGTGGCCACGCAGGAGCTGAAGGAGAACGAGGAGCTGACCCAGGCCAACAGCACCTTTGCCGTGGTTTTCGACGACCGCGATTACGTTTACCAGCCCAACCCGACCAGCGAGACGAGGGCTGAATTTACGCTCGAGGAGATAGAGCGCCGCATTAAAAAGGACATCGTGGACGTGGTTTCCGAGCTCGAGAAGGTCCTGGCGACGGATACCGGGGGCGGAGAGTAATAGCGGGAAGAGCGTGTAGCCGCACGCCCTTGGCGTGCCCGAACGAGAAAGAAACGTGGCTGAAAAAAACCAGATTCTGGCAGTAGACATCGGCAATTCACAGATCTGTTTCGGTATTTACAGGGACGGCAGGCTCGATGGGGCCTGGAGGATCAGGACCGACCCCAAGGAGACCGAGGATGAGCTCAGGATAACGATCCAGCAGCTCATGGCCGCCGGCGGCATAAGGCAGGAGGACATTGCCGGGGCGATCCTGGCAACCGTGGTGCCGCCGCTGACCGAGACCATGATAGGCTGCCTGACGAAGCTTTTCGGCGTCAAGGTTGTCGTGGTGGGACCGGGAACGAAAACAGGCGTACGCATCCTGATGGACAACCCGCGTGAAGTGGGGGCGGACAGGATCGTCAACGCCGTCGCCGTAACGGCCAAATATCCCGGAGGCTGCATCGTCGTGGACACGGGAACCGCCACGACCTTCGACTGCATCTCGCCGAACGCCGAATACCTGGGGGGCGTGATCGCTCCCGGCATAGCCATAAGCAGCGAAGCGCTGTTTTTCCGGGCGGCCAAGCTGCCCAAGGTGGAGATCGCCAGGCCGCCGGCCTGCCTGGGGAAGAACACCGTGGAGAGCATGCAGTCGGGCATTTTCTTCGGCTACGTGGGCCTGATAGACGGGATGATCGAAAGGCTGAAGGGAGAGCTCGACTTCCGGCCGCAGACCATCGCCACGGGAGGCTACGCGCGGCTTATTGCCTCGGAAGCAAAAAACATCGACATTGTGGACGAGAACCTGACGCTGGACGGCCTGGCGATCCTTTACGAAAAGAACATCCCGCCGGCGGTCTGACCCCATCATGCACCCGCTTGACCAAATAGCAGAAGTTGTGGGAGCCCGGGACTTCTCCGGGGGAAGCGCGGGCGCGGTGAAGGCATCGGGGTATTCCAGGGATACCCGGACCCTCGCGCCGGGAGAGCTGTATTTCGCCCTCCAGGGCGAAAGCTTTGACGGGCATGACTTCCTGGAGCAGGCGGCGCAGGCCGGAGCATCGGGCGCCGTTGTGGCCCGCCGGCCGCCGGAAGCGCCGCAGGGTTTTGCGCTCATCGTGGTCAGGGACACGCTCGAGGCCCTTCAGCGGCTGGCCGCCTGGCACCGCAGCCGCCTGGACGTGAAGGTCATTGCCATCACGGGCAGCTGCGGAAAAACCACGACAAAGGAAATGGCGCACGCGATCGTGCGGGGGGCCGGAGCGAGCAGCGCAACGCTGGGCAACCTGAACAATCACATCGGCGTGCCCCTTACGCTTCTGCGGCTCGGAGAGGAAACGAGGTTCGCCGTCGTGGAAATGGGATGCAATCACGCGGGCGAGATCGCGCTGCTCACGCGCCTTGCCGACCCGGACGTGGGGCTCATAACCTGCGTGGCGCCCACGCACACGGAGTTTCTCGGCGACGTGGACGGCGTGGCAGCGGCGAAGTCAGAGCTCTTTGCCGGCCTGCGGCCTGAGTCGACCAGCGTGGTGAATCTCGATGACCCGCGCGTGAGCGCAATGGCGATCGGGTCGAAAAGGAAGGTGACCTACGGCGCAGGAACCGGCCGGGGGCGTGCCGGGCCCGACGTAGCCCTTCTCGAGGCTGCGGCCGACAGTGATTTTTCCGGCCAGGGCCTGAAGCTGGACGTTGGAGGGAAGGCGGTGAACGCGAGGCTGAACATGCCGGGACGCCACAACGCGCACAACGCGCTGGCCGCCGCGGCGGCCGCGCATGCCGTGGGCCTGGACGCGGACCACATCGTCCGGGGCCTTGGACAGGTGCGGCCACTCGAGGGCCGGGGGGGGCTGCGCCGCGGCAGGTTCACGATCATCGACGAGGCGTACAACGCGAGCCCCGCCGCGGTCCGGGCGGCGCTGGCAAGCCTCGATGAGATCGCGGACGGCAAACGCAGGGTCGCCATGCTCGGGGACATGCTCGAGCTGGGCCGCGGGGCGCCGCAGTACCACAGGGAGGCCGGCGGCGAGGCGGCAAGAAAGGCGGACCTGATCGTGGCAATCGGAGATTTCCGCAAGGAGATCGTCAGGGGCGCCGTGGAAGCAGGAGCGAAGGCGGACAACCTGTTCGAATTTGCGAAGGCGGCGCAGGCAGCCGAGTTTCTCGGACGCAGCGCTTTACTCAAGGAGGGGGATACGATACTGGTAAAAGGATCGCGAGCCGTAAAAATGGAGATCATTGTCCAGCGCATCGTGGGGTTGATGGAGAAAACGGATGCTGTATGAGTTTCTGTACCCGCTGAGAAACGAGATCGAATGGATGGGCTTTCTCAATGTCCTGCGGTACGTGCCGTTCAGGGCCATGGCCGCCCTGCTCACGGCGAGCCTGATGTATTTCGCGCTTTTTCCCTGGTTCATCAGGAGGCTCCAGACGCGCAGCCTTGGCCAGCAGATCAGGGAGGACGGACCCCGCGACCACGTTGCCAAGAAGGGGACGCCCACCATGGGCGGCAGCCTCATCCTCCTGAGCATCGCGGTGCCCACCGTCCTGTGGTGCAATCTTTCCAATATGATGGTGTGGATGACGCTGGCCGTTACCGTGGCCATGGGGCTCATCGGTCTTGCCGACGATATTCTGAAAATCAGGAAAGGCACGAACAAGGGCCTCAAGGGCTGGCAGAAATTCAGCGCCCAGACGCTCGTGGCCGCGGCCGCGGCGTATTTCCTGTTTTTCTCGGATATCATGCCGGCC
Organism: Pseudomonadota bacterium; assembly: GCA_043813155.1. GTDB lineage: Bacteria > Myxococcota_A > Polyangia > DRWM01 > DRWM01 > JBDRLK01. The sequence goes on from JBDRLK010000599.1 coordinate 5,081, forward strand.
GACTGGGCGGGGATCAGCACGAACCTGTCCATCCCCTTCGTGTCCACCAAGAAGTTTTTCCCGCACATCGATCCTTACATCTACAGCGCGCTGGTCGTTTGCGTCATCGTGGGCACGACCAATGCCGTGAACCTGACCGACGGGCTCGACGGGCTGGCCATCGGCCCGGTCCTGGTCGCCGCGTCAACCTACATGGTCCTGGCGTACTTCGCGGGCGCCGTGATCTTCGGCATCCCCCTTGCGAAATACCTCGGGCTGCCGCAGCTGGAAAGCGCGGGCGAACTGCCCATTCTCACGGCCGCCATCATCGGAGCCGGGATAGGTTTCCTGTGGTACAACACGTTTCCGGCCGTGATTTTCATGGGGGACGTGGGCTCGCTTTCGCTCGGCGGCGCGCTTGCCATGTTCGCGATTTTCACGAAGCACGAGCTCCTGTCCGTCATCCTCTGCGGCGTCTTTGTCATCGAGACGCTCAGCGTCATCACGCAGGTCGCCTCCTTCCAGCTCTTCAAGAAGCGGGTCTTCGCCATGGCGCCGCTGCACCATCACTTCGAGCTGAAGGGCTGGGCCGAGCCCAAGATCATCGTGCGCTTCTGGATCATCAGCATCATCCTCGCGCTCATCGCCCTCGTGTCTCTCAAGCTTCGGTAGCGCCGGACGGCTCCCCGAGCAGGGCCCTGTCCATCCCGGGCTTCATCAGCTTGTATGCCTGAACTTTTGAAAGCTGACAGTCGGCAACGGGGTCATAGGAGATTTGCGCACGCTTGCAGAAACCGGAAGGGATGCGTTCCTCGAGAGTCGATAGATCCCTTCTTCAATCAGCTCGGTTTGCTGGTCCTCCAGAGGTTTTCTGCCGGGAGCCTTGCCCGCATATCCCTTGTGTCCCCCGGGCTTCGGTAGTATAACCGGATTTAATCCGACCGGGACAGCATCATGGCACAACGTATCCACATTCTCGGGCTTGGAAAGAGCGGCGTGGGCGCGGCTTTGCTGGCGCGCAGGAAGGGGTTCGACGTGTCGGCAACGGACATGAAGGAGGCCGGCGCGCTGCCGGAATACGAGGCGCTGAAGAGCGCGGGCGTGCGGCTCGACCTCGGGCAGCATGACCCTGACCTGTTCCGGGAGGCCGACCTCATTATCGTGAGCCCGGGAGTGGGAAAGGTGGGGCTGCTCGAACAGGCGGCCGCGTCCGGCGTCAGGGTAATCTCGGAGGTGGAGTTTGCAGCCGGCATGATGGCCTCCGGCATCATTGCGGTCACGGGAACGAACGGCAAGAGCACGGTGACCACCATGATCGCCGACATCATGAAGAAGGGACCGGCCCCGGTCTGGGCGGGCGGGAACCTCGGCACAGCGCTGAGCGGCGCGGTGGGCGGCGAAGTGGACACGCCCGAAGGCTGGGTTGTTCTCGAGCTATCCTCGTTCCAGCTCGAGAGGATCGAGGTGTTTCGCCCTCGCGTGGCCATGATTCTTAATATCACGCCCGACCACTTCGACCGCTACGCCACGCTCGACGATTATGCGGCGGCCAAGTGCAATATTTTCCGGAACCAGGGGAAGCGCGATCACCTGCTCATTCCCGGCGGCAACGACGAGATCCGGCACAGATGCACGGCCGCGCGCAGCGTCCTGCACGCCATAGGCGGAGAAGACGGGGAGCTTCGTCTCGAGGACGGGATTATCCGGGTCCGCGGGCTCGGCGGGCCGGAGGTTGACATCGACCCGGCCCGATGCAACCTGAAAAATTCCCTTCTGATAAGCAACGCCATGTTCGCCATTGCCGCGTCGATCCTTGCCGGCGCCGGGACGCAGCAGGTTGTCGAAGGCCTGGCCGCATTCAAGCCGCTCAGGCACCGCTTTCAGCTGGTGGACGAGATCGATGGCGTGCGGTGGATCAATGATTCCAAGGCAACGAACCCCGAGTCCGCGATCAAGGCGATCGAGGCCGCGGGCCGAAACGTCATTCTCCTGGCAGGCGGCCTGGGCAAGGGGCTCGACTTCAGCCCGCTTGCCGGGGGCGTCAGGGGCCGGGTCAAGGCGGCCATCCTGTTCGGGAAAAGCGCGGGCGAGATCCGCGGCGTCATCGAGCCCGAGGTCGGCGTGGAGGAGGTTTCCTCGCTGCGCCGGGCAATGGAGCGCGCCCGCGCCCTTGCATCGGCCGGCGACACCGTGCTGCTGGCCCCGGGCTGCGCGAGCTTCGACATGTTTCGCAACTTCGAGGACAGGGGAGACCGGTTCATATCCCTGGTGCATGAGCTCAAGGAAAAAGCGCAGGTCTGATGGATGCCCTGGATGCAGCCCGTGACGTGCTTCCCTGGTGGGTGAGCTGGGGGACGGGTCTTCTATATATTCCTCTTGCGTTCCTTCTTTCCCTGGCTGCGGCCTCCCTGGGCGCGTTCATTTCCGCCATGCCGCTGCGCCGTTTCAGGGGCGGGCCGTGGCCGGAAAAGGTCCGCGTGGTGTGGCCCGTGCGCATCATGACGAGCCTGAACCTCCTGTTTCTGCCCATTCTGATCGGCGGGCTGATGATTCTTTTCCAAAGCCCCATTGCCCGCGTTCCCGCTCACTGGCTCTGCGTCCTGGCCGGCCTTGCGGCGTTTGCCGGCGCCCTCATTGTCCGCATACGCCGGGAAAAGACAGTGCAGCGCGAGCGCGCGGCCTTTGTTTACCGCCTTCAGGGTTTTTTTACGGTCTGGCTGATTCTTCTGCCGCAGGTGCTCGTTGCCGCCGCGGTGTGGGCCCTTCTTCCGTCCCGGATGAACCTGCACGCGGCCGCCGTTCTCGCGGCCGGCGCGGCTGCCATGGGTTTTTGCGCCCGGGGCGGCGGCCTGCTCGCGGCCAGGGCCCTCGGCCTGGCCAAGCCCGCGTCCGGGCGCCTGACCGGCATCATCGAGGCAACGGCTCAGCGTGTCGGGGTCAGGCCGAAGGGCGTGTATGAAATCCGGTGGGCCAAGGCCAACGCCTTTGCCTTTCCGCTTTCGGGGCGCATGGCATTCACGGACGCGTCCCTGAAGGTGATGAGCGACGAGGAGATCGGGGCCATTGCGGCCCACGAGATGGGCCACCTTGCCGAGTCGCGCCTCGTTTCCCTGGCGCGGGCGTCCATTCTTTTCGGCCTGCTCATGGTCGCGGCGGGAAAGCCCATTGCAGGCTCTTTCGGCTGGCACGCGTTCCTCGTTGTTTTTGTTTCCTTTTTCGTTCTCATCCTCCTGATAAAGAAGATGGCGCGCCGCATGGAGATGCGCGCCGACGAGGTGGCGCACTCGGCCGAGGCCGGAGCGGGCGTGTATGCCCGGGCGCTGGAGAAGCTGCACGAGCACAACATGATCCCGGCCGTGATGCCGGGCAAGCGGCGCGTCCACCCCCACCTGTATGACCGCCTCCTTGCGGCGGGCGTGCAGCCCGCCTATCCGAGGCCCGGGCCCCCGCCCCGATGGTCCAGCCGGGTCGGCCTGCTGGCAAGCCTGCTGCCCGTCATCGCCCTTCTTCTGGGACTGAGAATCCTTTTCATTTTTGCCTCGCTGCCCGCGAGACACAACGAGCAGGCGCTCGAGGTTCTTGTCGCGGCCGGAGGAGGGGAGGAACGCGAGCTGAGCGACCTTGCGCACCTGCGTTTCGAGCGCGGCGACACGGGGGGCTCCATCGCCCTCTACAGGGCCGCGGCCGCAACCGACGGGGGGTCGCCCACCTATCCTGCCAATCTCGCCATTGTCCTGGCCTATACCGGCCGCTGCGACGAGGCGAAGAGGTGGGCCGATGACGCCGACTTGCTCACCAAAGCGGGCGGCGACAATCCCGGGGAGCGCCGGCTCGTGCACATGGCAGTCACTGCGGTCGACAGGTGCCGGGAGCCCGGGGCGCGCTGAACCGCATTTTCCGCACGCAGGAAACTTTTTCACCGCTTGCGGCGATATAGGTGAAAAAGGAGCGTGACATGACGGAAACAATACGTTTGCTTCTGGCCGCCGCAATCCTGGCCGGCTGCGCCGGCCGGGGGGATCTTCACGCAAAATCCCTGCAGCACAACGCGGCCGGGATCGAGCACATAAGAAGCGGGGATTTCAAGGCGGCCCAGGCCGCGTTTCAGCTTGCCCTCGAGTACAACGCTGATTTCTCCGAGGTCCACAACAACCTGGGCATCGTGGCCATGAGGCAGGGGGACGCGACCGCGGCAAAGCAGTATTTTTCGCAGGCCGTGAAGCTCAACGCGGATTTTGCCGAAGCCTGGAACAATCTTGGCGTGATCAGCATGAGGGAGGCGGACTACGAGGAGGCGCGAAAGAGCCTTGTGCGAGCGCTTGACGCCAACCCGGGCCACGTGGAGGCGCGCCTGAACCTGGCCCAGGTGCTGCTGGCGCAAGACGAGCTCGGCGCATGCGAGATCGAAGCGCTCAAGGTGCTGGAGGAGAGCCCGGAGAGGCTCGAGGCTCTTCTTTTGCTTGCCGCGGTCAGAATCGAGCTCGAGGACTTTGCCAGGGCCGGCGAGATCGTCAAGAAAGCGCTTTCCCTGGATCCTGATTCCGCGCACGCATGGTTCATCCAGGCAAAGCTTCATCTGAAGATGGGGAGGGGCAAGGAGGCCGTGGAGGCCCTGGAGCAGGCGGACAAGAAGGTGCCCGGCGAAGACCTGTGGCTCCGGCTGGGCTTTGCCCACGCAGCGGCAGGCGGCCACGAGCGGGCCCTTTTTTATTTCAGGAAGTTCACGGAAAAAAATCCCGCGAACCCTTATGGCGCGGCCGGCCTCGTGCTTGTGCTGGCGCACAAGGGCGGCAAGGAAGACGTTGAGGAGGCCTGCGAAACATACCGATCGCTCGATGCGGACGTCAGCCCTGAAGCCGCCAAGACCTGCAGGAAAAAAAAGCCTAAAAAGTGATTTGACGTTATGACGCCGCCCTAGAACGGATTTCCGATCGTGAACTCGAAGACCACGGACTCCTCCCATTCAAAGCGCTGAAGCGGGATGCCCCATTCGAACCTCAGCGGGCCGATGGGCGAGAACCAGCGGAAGCCCAGCCCGGCGCTCGTGCGCAGGTAGGCGGGGTTCTCGTTGCAGGGGTCGATGAACTCCGCCATGTGGCCGGTCGGCGAGAACTGGCAGTAACCGGACTCGACGTTGAACGAGTTGCCGGCGTCGAAGAACACGACGCCCCTGATGCCGACCGACTCGATGATGGGAAACTCTATTTCCGCCTGCAGCAGGACCATCATGTTGCCGCCGATGTTCACGCCCTTCGGGTCGGGCGCGGCATTGGGGTCGAGCGACGAGGGCAGGCTCAGGCGGGGGCCGAGGGTCCTGGGCCTGTAGCCGCGCACATCGTAGATGCCGCCGAGGAAATATCTTTCCTGGATGGGCACGCCTTCGGGCTTGGTCGAGGCCACGTAGCCGAACTCGCCGTTGAATTTCAGCACGAAGCCCTTTCCGAGGGGGAAATACCAGCGGCTGACGATCGTGAAGCGCATAAAGTCGGTTTGCGACCCCAGGTAAGGGCTGGCCCATTCGACCGAGGCGCTGTTGTACGTGCCTTTCGACGGGAAGAGGCGGTTGTTTCGCGTGTCGTAGCTCACCCTGCCGGTGACGGCCGAGTTCCACCCGTCGTTGAAGAGGTTGGCCAGCGGCAGCTGCTGGAACACGCCGCTCGTTCGCGTGCCGAGCAGGGACAGTGTTTTCTGCGTGATGACATTGACGTACTCGAGGCCGTAGCCGATCGAAATCCGCAGGTCCGGCAGAATGGGGTAGCCGAAGTAGAAGCGTCCGCCATAGGCGCGCTTTCGAAAATCCCAGTAGTCCCACATGGTGCTGTAAACATTGATCGAGAAGAACCACTTCGAGTCCAGGAAATAGGGCTCGTGGAACGACAGGTTGAAGAGCTGGCGCAGCTGGGACAGCTGGGCCATGAGGGACATGGACCAGCCCCGGCCCAGGAAGTTCTCCTGGGAAATCTGGGCCGTGAAGATGAAGTTCTCCACGCTGCTCAGGCCGGCGCCGACCTGGAAGGTCCCGGTGGGCCGCTCCTTCACCTCGAAGATAATATCTATTTTATCGGGGTCCTCGCCCTGCTTGGTTGACATCTCCACGCTCTCGAAATACCCGAGGGCCGTAACCCTGGCTTTCGAAACCTCGATGAGCGCGTGGTTGTACATGTCGCCTTCGTCGATGAGCACCTCGCGCCGGATCACCTTGTCCCGCGTCTTCTCGTTCCCCGTGATGAGGATTTTTCCGATATAGGCGATCGCCCCTCTCTGGATGTAGTAGATCAGGTCGACAATGGGCGTCTCGCCGGTCTCGCCCCTTATTTTCCATTTCGGGTCGACGTTGACATTCGCGTATCCGCGGTTCTTGTAGTGGCCCATGATGCGCTCGAGGTCGAGCCCCACGACGCTGCGGCTGAACCATTCCCCGGACTTGGCCTTGACCAGCCCCTTGACCTTCTTTCTGCCGCCGAGCGGGTCGATCTCGTTCCCTTCCTCGTCGTATTCAATGACCTTGGTGGCCCCGATTTTGAACCGTTCGCCCTCGGTGATGGGTATCGTGATATCGATCGAGCCGTGGTCGGGAGAGAACTCGATGATGGGCTCGCCGACTTTTGCCGCGAGGTACCCCTTGTCGTAATAGTAGGCCGTGATCATGAGAAGGTCGTGCTCCAGGTCGTCGGGCTTGAACGTGCCGGCCTCGCCGATGAAGGAGAACATGTTCTCCTGCTGGGTCTGCATGATCTTGCGCAGCTCCTTGTCGGCCAGCGCCTTGTTTCCCGAGAAACCGATCTGCCGGATCTTGACCTTCTCGTGCTCCGTGATCGTGAAGACGAGATTGACCTGGTGCTTTTTTACTTCCTCGATCTTCCAGTCGACCTCGGCCACGAAATAGCCTTTTTCGAGATACAGCTCCTTGATTTTCGTAACATTGTCACGGACCGTGGGTATGTTGAGGACCTGTCCCCCCTTGATGTCCATGACCTCTTCTATCTTGCTGTCTTTTATCTTTTTATTGCCTTTGAGGTGGATTTCCTTGATCGACGGGTTTTCCACCACCGTGAAGATAAGGAGCCAGCCGTCCTCCCTGGGCTCGCGTTCCACGATAATGTCGCCGAAAAGACCGAGGTCGTGGAGCGCGTAAATGTCTTCCTTGATCCTTTCGGCGCTGTAAAAAAGCCCCTTCTTGTTTTTCAGGGTCATGAGGATGTCGCTCTTCGACACCCTGAGATTTCCCTTGACCTTGATGTCGACGATTTTCAGCGGCTTGTCAGCGGGGTCATCTTCCGGCGCCTCGTCGAGCGCCTCGTCCGGCTCGTCGATGTCCTCGTCTTCTTCGTCGAGCCCATCTGATCCCTCGTCCTCGTCCCCGTAGTCCTCGTCAAGGGGTATGAGATCGTCTTCGTCAGCGGGATCGTCGGAGGCGGTCTTGGCGCCGGAGGCGGGCTTCTTCTTGTCCTTGTCGGCGGCCTGGGCATGAACAGGCCCGACGGCCGGCAACGCGAGCGCCATGATCACGGCCGCGGCCATGATCATCCGAAGGCGAACGGCGGACCCGGGCACTCCGCAATCACCCCTATGTATTCCGTCGGCAAGCATCCTGAAGGTATTCTAACGCACTTTACGCAAAGCCGGGGCAAAAATCAACAAGGTTGTAATTGATTTTTTACATTTAATATGATAGACATTCGCAGTTATAATCCCAAAACATTGCAACCTATTGCGCAGTAAATCACCCTGCTGCGCGGGGCGGCAAAAACAAACAGGCCGGGTGCACGGCCCAGGCCCAACGAAGGAGGTACAATGTTAGTCAAATACCTGCATGAATCGTATCTCGTCTCAGCTGTCATTGCAGCCCTGGGGCTCATCGCGGCGTTCAGCTTTCTGTCGTACGTCATGAAGAAGTCCCGGGGCAACGATCTCATGAAGAAGTTGGGCGACAAAATCCATTCGGGCGCCATGGTCTTTCTTAAAAACGAGTACAAGATCATCGCCGTTTTCGTGATTATCGTCACCGCCGTCCTCTTCTGGGGCCTGGGGTGGGAGTCGGCCGTGGCCTATATCTGCGGCGCATCGCTTTCGCTCCTGGCCGGCTACATCGGCATGGAGGCGGCGACGCGCTCCAACACGAGAACAGCCTATGCCGCCGACAAGGAGGGCCAGGGCGCGGCGCTCCAGATCGCGTTTTTCGGCGGCAGCGTGATGGGGCTCGCCGTTGCGAGCCTCGGGCTCCTCGGCCTTGGGATATTCTACTTCTTCTTCTGGAGGCACGCGCCCGAGGTGGTCAACGGGTTTTCCATGGGCGCCTCGAGCGTCGCGCTCTTTGCAAGGGTCGGAGGCGGCATCTACACCAAGGCCGCCGACGTGGGCGCGGACCTGGTGGGCAAGCTCGAGGCCGGGATTCCGGAGGACGACCCGAGAAACCCGGGCGTCATCGCCGATAATGTCGGGGACAACGTGGGCGACATTGCGGGCATGGGAGCGGACCTGTTCGAGTCGTACGTGGGCTCCATGGTCGCGGCCGTGGCCCTCGCGCTGAGCCTGCCCGAATCGCTCAAGGCGAACCTCATGGCCCTTCCCCTCATGCTGGCGGCCGCCGGGCTCATCTGCTCGACGCTGGCCATCCTGGCGCTCAGGGCGGCCAAGAACATGGATCCGGCCAAGGCGCTCAACGTGGTCACCTACACGTCGGTCGTTCTGTTTATCGGCGCGGCGCTCGCGATCACCTACTACATCACGGACGGCGTGCCGGCCGAAGACATGAAGACGGCGGGCATCCTGGGCCGCTACGGCCTGTTTTTCGCGTCCCTGAGCGGTATCGTGACGGGCGTTCTGATCGGCGCCTTTACCGAGTTTTACACGTCCGCTTCGCCGATCCGGAGGATCGCCGAGGCGTCGAAGACCGGCTCGGCCACGAATATCATCACCGGCCTTGCCGTGGGCATGGAGAGCGTTGCGCTCCCCGTGTTCACGATCGCCATCGCGACCATGCTTGCTTACTGGACCGGCGGCATCTACGGCATCGCCATTGCGGCCGTGGGCATGCTCGGCACTGTGGGCATGACCATGAGCGTGGACAGCTACGGACCGATTGCCGACAACGCGGGCGGCATCACGGAGATGGCCGGTCTCGGTGAAAAGACACGGAGCATCACGGACGGGCTGGACGCGCTCGGAAACACGACGGCCGCCATCGGCAAGGGCTTTGCCATCGGCAGCGCGGCCCTGACGGCGCTCGCGCTGTTCGCGGCCTTTGCCACGACCATCACGAGGGAGCTGGCCATGTACGAGGGCGCCCCGGAGTTTTCACTGAGCCTGACCAACCCCAGGGTCGTGGCCGGCCTTTTCCTGGGCGGCCTGATGCCCTTCCTTCTGTCCGCCATCGCCATGCGGGCGGTCGGCGACGCGGCCATGGAGATGGTGCAGGAAATCAGGCGGCAGTTCAAGGAGATCGCGGGCCTGATGGAAGGCACGGCCGAGCCTGACTCGGAAAAGTGCGTCGAGATCAGCACCAAGGCCGCGCTCAGGCGCATGATCCTGCCGGGCGTCAGCGCTGTTGTCACGCCTATCGTCGTGGGAATCCTGCTGGGACCGAACGCGCTCGGCGGTTTCCTGGCCGGGGCCACGCTTTCAGGCGTCACGCTCGCCCTCATGATGTTCAACGCGGGCGGCGCCTGGGACAACGCCAAGAAGTACATCGAGAAGGGCAATCTCGGCGGCAAGGGCTCGGACGCCCACAAGGCCGCGGTCGTGGGCGACACGGTCGGCGATCCCTTCAAGGACACGGCAGGCCCCTCCATGAACATTCTCGTCAAGCTCATGAACGTGGTGTCCCTCGTTCTCGCGCCCCTGGTGGTCTACTTCTACCTCTGGGTCTACAACATCCAGGCCAACTAAGGGCTCGCGAAAAAATAACTTCCCACTTCTGGACGCCGATCCATCCCGGCTGGCTGCGTTGCTGCACCCCGTCACTCGTCGACATAGAACGACTATGCCTCCGTCGTGACGGGGACCCCGCGCCTTGCCAGCCGGG
>JBDRLK010000600.1:0-4441 GCA_043813155.1 Pseudomonadota bacterium
ATCAGCGCTTCCCTCTTGAGCTGGTCCACCGGAGGCTCCTTCACGACCGCAATATCGATGTTGTAATATTCCCTCGTTGCATGAAATTTTATTATCTTCGCCCTGGATATGCCCTGGACCTGGATCCTTATCGTGTCATTCGGGTACCGGAGCACCTGGTTGATCCCGCACAGCGTGCCTACCCTGAACATGTCTTCCTGCGTCGGGTTGTCGATGCCGGCCTTTTTCTGGGATGACAGAAGGATCAGCTTTCTGCCGCCCACGGCTTCCTCGACGCTGGCGATGGATTTAGCCCTGCCCACGAACAGGGTCGAGACCTGGCTCGGGAAAACGACGACGTCCCTGAGGGGAAGAAGAGGCAGCGTTATCCTGGAAGGGAATTTTCTTTCCCTCCACCTATCGTCCCCGCTCATACAACTTTCCTCTTGAACACGACGACGGGAGGCTTGGCGTGCATGATGACGTCTTCGTCTATGATGACTTCCTTGGGATTTTCCATGTCCGGGACCTCGTACATGATGTCGAGCATGACATTCTCGAGGATGGCCCTCAGGCCCCTTGCCCCGGTTTCCTGCCTTATGGCAAGCTCTGAGATCTTCTTGATGGACGAGTCCGTGAACTTCAGCTCCACGCCGTCTATCTCCAGGAGCCGCTGGTACTGCTTGATCAGCGAATTCTTCGGCTTGATGAGGATGTCGACGAGGGCTTCCTGGTCCAGCTCGTGAATGGGAGAGAAGATCGGCAGCCGTCCCACGAATTCCGGGATCAGCCCGTACTTGATGAGGTCCTCGGGCTGGACCTCCTTGAGGATCTCTCCGATTTTCTTCTCCTTCTTCGTTTGAATGTCGGCTCCGAAGCCGATGTTCTTTTCCCTGATTCTTTCCTCGATGATTTTTTCGAGGCCCACGAAAGCGCCCCCGCAGAGGAACAGAATGTTGGACGTGTCGACGTGGATGAAATCCTGCTGAGGGTGCTTGCGCCCGCCCTTGGGAGGCACGTTGGCGATGGTCCCTTCGACGATCTTGAGCAGCGCCTGCTGCACGCCCTCCCCCGACACATCCCTGGTGATGGAGGGGTTTTCGCTCTTGCGGCTGATCTTGTCCACTTCGTCGATGTACACGATGCCGCGCTGCGTGCGCTCGAGATCGTAATCCGCGTTCTGCAGGAGAGTGACGATGACGTTCTCCACGTCTTCACCGACGTATCCGGCTTCCGTGAGCGTCGTGGCGTCGGCAATGGCAAAGGGAACGTTGAGTATCTTCGCCAGTGTCTGGGCCAGCAGCGTCTTGCCGCAGCCCGTGGGCCCTATCATGAGGATATTGGCCTTCTGGATCTCGACGTCGCCCTTTTTTGCCCTGAAGTCTATCCTCTTGTAGTGGTTGTAAACCGCGACGCTCAGCACCTTCTTTGCCAGCTCCTGCCCGATCACGTGCTCGTCCAGCGTTTTCTTGATGTCCGACGGTTTAGGCAGTCCCGCAAGCTCACCCTTGCCCTTGTCCTGCCCTATGTCCTCCTCGATGATGCCGTTGCAAAGCGCCACGCACTCGTCGCAGATGTAGACGGCCGGGCCCGCAATGAGCTTCTTGACCTCCCGCTGGCTCTTCCCGCAAAAGCTGCATGTCAACAGCAGATGATTTGAGTCTGATCGTTTGGGCAATTTTTATCTCCCGAAAAAAGCGATTGGCTTTCAGCTTTTAGCCGTTGGCTTCCACCGCCACCGCCGGTCAATATTCGCAGGGGGGGGGCGGATGCGGCAGCCAACAGCCAACCGCCAACAGCTAATTGCTTCTTCATAGTATACATCAAAAAACCAGCCGGGGCCAAATTTGGCGCTTGGCGAAGCTGATCCCTCTAACGCTACTTCTTCCTCCTTATCAGAACTTCATCGACAATGCCGTATGTACGGGCCTGCTCGCTCGTCATGTAATAATCTCTTTCCGTGTCCTTTTTTATCTTTTCTATATCCTGGCCCGTGTGATCGCGCAGGATCTCGTTCAGGCGCTCCCTGAGCGACAGGATTTCCCTGGCATGGATTTCAATGTCCGTGGCCTGTCCCTGGTACCCTCCCATGGGCTGGTGGATCAGGATCCTCGAGTTCGGAAGGGCGAACCTTCGCTTGTTCGATCCGGCGGCCAGAAGCACGGCGCCCATGGACGCGGCCTGCCCCAGGCATATCGTGGAAATGGGGCACTTGATGTACTGCATGGTGTCGTAAATGGCGAGCCCGGACGTTACGGACCCTCCCGGCGAATTGACGTACAGCATGATTTCCTTGTCCGGGTCCTCGCTCTCGAGAAACAGCATCTGCGCTATGATCAGGTTGGCCACGTCGTCATCGATCGGGGTTCCGAGAAAGACGATGCGGTCCTTGAGCAGCCTCGAATAGATGTCCCAGCTTCTCTCGCCCCTGTGCGTCGATTCGATCACCTGGGGGAAAGGTATCCTTGCCGTGATGCCTCCACTGCTCGATTTCGTTTTCATGCCTGGTCTCCTTTCGTCGCCGTTCGGAAATAATTTTTACATTCGGCCGCCGCTGCATCACCGCCTGCTGCGTTGCGCTCCCTCGACATACGTTTTCAAGTATGACTCGGTCGCGCGCCTTGCAGGCGGCGCGCATCGGCGCTCTCGGTGTGACAAACTTATTCCCTTACGGCTCCTTCTTGTTTGACGCTGTTTCTCCGGTTGCCTTTGCCTCTTTTGACTCTTCCCGTCCGGACGGCTCCTCCGGCTTCTCGTCCCCGCCGCCGGCCCCCTCCATGACCTTGTTCACAACGAAATTGTTGATAAGCTTGAAAAACTGCGCGGTCTCATATTCTCTCAGCCAGTTTTTCAAAAATTCCCTGCGCTTGGCCTCGTCCATTTTCATCCGCTGAAGCACGCCGCTCATGGCCTCCAGGTTATTGTGCAGCTCCTCCTGCGAAATTCTGAGCCCGTTTTGCTGCGCCAGGACCTGGCAGAGGACGAACTTCTTGAATTCCCTCTCGCTCTCGGCCCTGAGCTTTTTCTTTTCCTCTTCGCTGCCGTCCCCCGGGGCTCCGCTCATTTTCTCTTCCACCATGTCCCGGTAGGAGCGCGGCAGCGGCACGTTGGATTTTTCCGTCAGCGCCGTCAAGGCGGCGTCCGCGCTCATGTCGGTCCACCTGCGGTGCGCGTCCTCTTCCAGCTGCCTTCTTATGTCGTCCTTCAGCTCCTTCATGGTCTTGAAGTCATAGTCCCTGGCAAGCTCGTCATCGAGCGGCGGGATCTGCCTGTGCAGGACCGACTGAACGCTGCACTTCATTGTCGCGGGCCTCAGCTGCGGCGTGTTTCCCCCGATTGGAAAGTGGACCTTCTCGTTGATTGCGTCCCCGGCTTTTTTCCCCAGGCATACCCTTGTCACGTCCTCGGGCAGGTTCGACCAGGGAGCAAGATCGATTCTCTCATCCTTCAGCTCCACCGGCCCCAGGCCCTCCTCCTCGAATTCGACCTTGCCGGACAGGATGACAATGTCGTATTCCTCGGAGCGCTCCCCATCGGGCCGGTTCGAGACGGGCGCCTTTCGCGCAGCAAGCTTTTGCGCTTCCCGCTCCACTTCCTCCTGCGACACCGGCGCTTCCTTCTCGAGCTCAATCCCCTTGAAATCAATCGCCGCAAGCTCGGGCAGGACCTCGACCTCCTTTGAAAACCTGACCTCCTTGTTGTCTTCGATGATCACGTTCTCACGAACCTTGTAATCCTCCCTGATCGGATAAATCTTCTCCTTCTCCATGACCTCCTTGATCCTGGACGTAACGGTCTCGACGGCGGTTTCCATTTTCACATCCTTGCCCAGAAGTTTCTCGAGGATGGAAAGGGGAGCCTTGCCCGCCCGGAATCCCTTTATTCTCACGTCCTTGCCGATTTTTCTGATGCTTGTTACGTAATCCTTTTTGAAATCGCTCCACTTGATGTCGATGTTGACTTTAATCGTAGTTGGATCGACCCTTTCAACTGATTCTGACACGTTTTTTCCTCCTGTGAGCATATCACGAAATGCCGCGCCTGCTGCTGCCTCGTCCGTCGGCCGTCGGCTGCGGTATTGCCGCCGCGGATGCCTGAGAAGCCTTTTTACCTTCAAATACGATATAAAGCTTTCGTAACTTCCGGTCAAGTTATAGATATAGATAATAGCGTCACCGCGCGGCCTTCGGCCGCAGCCAAAAAGCGGTCAGCGATAAGCTTTCAGCGTTTGGAGGAGCGATTCCTCGAAGCTGAGTGCTGATTGCTGGAAGCCGAGCGATCAGAGCTGTTCCATAATCCTTCTGCTAAGAACCAAAAGCTACCTTAGTACAGCGCCCCGCAAATCAGGGACCACCTTTTGCTCTTATGCAGCGGCCTTTAATTCCGCCTCGACCCTGTCGAGGGTTTTGCGGAAGGACTTGGCCGACCAGTTGAACGGGTGAGCCGTTTCGTTCCACTCTGT
>JBDRLK010000601.1:0-4051 GCA_043813155.1 Pseudomonadota bacterium
ATCGCCGCAAGATCGTCCGCAGCCTCCCCGGGCGGTCCCGCGGCGCGCTCCTGCCTGTCCGGCCTTTCCCCGTCGGTCATTTCATGCTCCTCAGGGCTTTTTCGCATGCCTCTTTAAGCTGCCGGTTGGACGTATCGCTCGCCTTGATCAGCGCTTTCCGGCTCGTGTCGCCACCGATAACGCCGAGCGCTTCGGCCGCGGCGATTTTCATGTCCATGACATCAGCCTTGGCAAGGAACGTTCTCTTCCCGAGCCACTTGATGAAAACCGGCTCCACCTCCTTGCCCGCCATGGCGGCCAGGGACTTGCAGACGGCGATTTTCTCCTTGAGAGGCAGGCTGCCGAACTTGTTTGACTCGACCTTCTCGAGAAACTTCTTCTTGAAGAACGGGTCCTTTGAGAAGGAAACCTCCCTTATGGCCTCCATCCTGACCTCTTCGTCCCTGTCCGACACCATCTCGAACAGGGAGGTCCTGAACTCCGGGCCCTTTCGCATCTTCAGGAGCCTCAGCGCGAACATCCTGATCTCGGGGTTGGGGTGCCTCACGGCTCTCGACACGTGCTGCATGGCCTCCTTGTTGCCCATCCTGGCCAGGCACTTGAGGGAGGTCTTGACGATCGGTACGTTCCGGTCATAGATTTTATCGTGGAAAAAGCCCGCATCGTCCTCTGCCAGGTTCATGAGCACGCTCTCGGCCCTGATGATCAGCTCCTCGTCCTCCAGCTTCTCTATGATCGCCAGGACCTCGTCGGGAGGCGACCTGTCGAACGCATGCAGGAAGGTCCTGAGCTTTGCGGCATGCGCGGGATCGTCGATGGAAACATTCAGGACCAGCCTCCTGAGATTATCCTCTTCAATCTCCTCCGACAGGAGCTTGCCCACGGCCTTCGTCACTTCGGGCTTCAGTTTCTTTTTCGGGTCGAGCAACAGGTAGAGCCTGTCGATGACCGCGAAGTAAAGAGGGATATCGCCCTTTTCGACGACGGTGTGAAGCATCTGGGCCAGGCTCGCCAGCATGTCCCTGAGCTCGTGCTCCAGCAGCTTGTCGGCCACGGAAATGAGGCTTCTGCCCAGGTCGAAAATCAGGTAGCGATAATTATCATCCGATGTCTCTTCCTCGACATAATTCTTGTACTGCTCGAAGGACGCGTCGAGATCGTCTTCCGCCACCACCGCGTCGGTGGCATCGACGATCCTGAGAAACTTCTCGATGCTGGCCATGGAGATTCCGACCTGGTCGTCCGGCATCTCGTCCCCCTGCTCGGCGGGTACGTCCCCCTCCCCGTGGAGTGCGCCGACCGCCTGCGCGTCCCCGGAGCCCACCCGGACCTGCGAAGCCCTTTGCTGGAGCTTGTCTTCGGTCATCTGGCCGGCGGCGCCCGCCCCCGGCCCCATGGCTTCGGTCTGATCTTTGGCGGAAACAAGGGAATGGACGTACCCGATCTCATCCTCGCCCGCGAACTGCAGCGATGAGCTTCTCTCGTCGAGAACCACGCCGGTCAGCCTGGAAGCCTTGGCGAAAATCCTCTCGCTGAGCGAGACTTTTTTCTCGTCGGCCTGTTCCTCGTCGACGCTTTCCACGATGCCGAGCTCCCGGAAGCCCTTGGCGCACTTGTACGTAATGCTGCGAAAATCCGCTTTCCACAGGAGCGTGGAAAGGTCCTCGTAGGCCGCATCGCCCGACCTGAACTCGGTTCCCACGATAGCGAGGAAACGATCGAGCTCCTCCTGGCTCACGCCCTTCTTGATCGTCACTCTCCGGATACTGTCCTTGAACATTTTAAAGGCAAAGCTCTGGTGCCGGTCCGCGTTCTCGTATATCGGCTTTCCGCTGAAGATGATTTCAGTCGGCGTGACGCGCAGGCCCAGCTCGTCGCTTTCCGCGAAAAACGCCTCGACTTTCCTGGAAAAAGCTTCCCGGGATTTTTTTATTACCTCGTTGTTCGGGTTATAGAGCTTCTGGAGCTTGGACAGCTTGAACATGCTGTCGATGACGGCCCGGGCCTGCTCGGCGCCCGGGGGCACGGCCTCCTGTTTCTTCCTGATTTCGCTCTGATCAGCCATTAACAACCCCCTGGTTATCCGCTGCCGTCCCCCTCTCCCGCTTTTCCCCGGCGATCATCTGAACTTGATGAGCTCATACTGGTAAAGCAGGTATATGACGCAGGCAATCATCTTCTTGTGCTCCATGTCCTTCGTGGTCTCGAATATGTCCCGCAGGTTCATGTCGGTCAGGATTATTTTCATCAGGTCCAGCTCGTATGGCTCGAGCGCGATGCTCTCAAGGGGCAGCTTCATGTTTTCGACGCGCTTGACCCTGTGGGTGAGGTACCTTCCGAGCGCCTGGATGTAGTCCTCGTATTCGAACCCCCCCCGAACAGAGGAAGACAACAGGGGAAAAACGGGCAGCGGCTTTTCCAGCAGCCTGTTACTGTCCTTCGACGCCTTGAAGAATTCGTACCTTCCTCCCCTGGCCGTCACGAGGCTCGTCAGCCTCGACCCGTAGGCCATGACCGCGACCGCTTCCATCTCCTCCCTGGTGATTTTCCCCAGGTTGAAAAACTGGCGCAGGACCGAGTCACCCTGTTGCGATCTTGCAGCTTCCTCGATTTCCTCCAGCTGCAGCGACGAGTGCTCGATCAGGAATTTTTCAAGGCTGTCCTCGGCGAGCTTGGAGTGCACGGAGGCGATATTCCCCTTTTCCATGAAAACGGTCCTGGTGCTTTCCCCGGCCGTGATCTTCAGCCTGCCCGTCACCCTGTTCACGGCAAGGCGGCTGATAAGCCGGGGGACGAGAAGCTCCCCGATGTCGCCGGAGTAGGCCGGCTTTTCCTCGGGCTCCTTGTTGGGGGGCATAGTCGGCCTGTTCGCTCCCGCCCTGACCTCGGAACCGGGCTTGAACCTCTCCATGACGCTCAGGTCGATGTTGAGGCGCTCCCTGATGGTCGACTCCACCTTGAAAATCTCGCTGATGTTCGAGGGCGTGACGTCGGTGATGCTTGACGGCTTCGACCCTTCAGGGCCCTCGGCCGAGCTCCTCTCCTTGACGAGCCCGCAGATGAACTCGGAAAACTCGTGGGGAGAGATCTGGATGCCGTTGTTGAAGATGAAATCATTCAGGTCCGCGTAGAATTCCTGGGCGCTCGAATAACGCTCGTCCGCTTCCTGCGCCAGCGTTTTCTTCAGGATCTCCTGGAGGTCATCGTGTATGGTCGAAAAATCCATGAGCGTTCGCCCGATGTCGCCGTAGACGATCTTCCTGATGACATCGTCTTCGTTCTCACCCTTGAAGAGCTTCTGCATGGTCAGAAGCTCGAAGAGCACGACACCGAGCGAGAAAATATCGACCCTGTGATCGATGCTCTTGCCCTTCAGCATCTCCGGGGCCATGTAGCTCATCTTCCCCTTGAGCATGCCCGGTTTTTCCCTGCTCTCCTGTATCCTGGCCTTGGCGATGCCGAAGTCCGCGAGCTTCACGTTCCCGGTGAAAGAGAGAAGAATGTTCGAATGCGTGACGTCCCTGTGGATGATGTTGAGCGGCACCCCCGCTGTCGGCGTCCACCGCCTTGTGCGCGTGATAAAGCCCCTTGCAGACCTCCATGATGATGTAAATGATGTGCTTGAAGGGGATCCTCGTCTTCTTTTCCATGCAGTGGCTCACGAGCACGTTCAGGTTGACGCCGTCGACGAATTCCATGGTCATGTAGTAGGTGCCGGAAATCTCGCCGAGCTCGAAGACCTGCACGATGTTCGGGTGCTGGAGGGCGACGGTGATCTTGGCCTCGTCGAAAAACATCTTGATGAAACTGTCGCTCTCGGCGAGGTTGGGAAGGATCTTCTTGATGACGAGAATTTTTTCGAAGCCCCCGATGCCGTGCATCTTGGCCTTGAAAACCTCGGCCATTCCTCCCTTGCCCAGGAAGTCCTGGATGGAATACTTGCCGAACCTTGGAATTTTCTTGCCCTGTTTTGTTTTCGCGCCCAAAGCTGTTGTCCCTCAGTCGCACGTGCCGCTGCGCGCCCCTGGCGCGCCTCGGGCGGGCCAAGGGC
>JBDRLK010000602.1:0-3690 GCA_043813155.1 Pseudomonadota bacterium
ACTCGGGGCGAGGCTGGAAGCAAGATGATCAGCAGATTCGGGCCGGTTTCGAGATGATAACCCATGCTCGTACCGACGAGAAGGGGCGCTCTTGCGGGCGTCCTCGATGCCGAGAGGTCAGAATGTCAAGTCGGGGATGACGTGGGCGAGAGTGGAAACAGACGATGTCGTGGATAATGCTGTTTCCGGCACAGGGTACTTGTATATGGTAATGATGAGCGTTTCCGGGAAAATGCGTATTCCGATGAGTCCGGACACCCATTCCGATCCATCCCGGACACCTGATGCGATGGGTCCGGACACCTCGGAGCGAAGCGACGCTGAACTTTTTTTATCTTATAACCTTTCTCTCTATTTCAATCAAGCTGACTCGTATCATTCCCTCCCCCCCATTCTCGGTCAAGGCAGTCACGGCGGGCCAAGGCGGGGGGCGCGCGAGGCTCTTGCCATAGCAAGCGCGCGTCAACCCGCCCCCGCATAGGGACACGCGAGCTCCTTCAGCCGTGACTGTCCCCGGCTCATCCACCCATCGGAGCGAAGCGACGCGGTCCGTCATTTCTTCTTGCCCTTCTTGTCCCTCATAGTCGGTCCCTTGATCTGGATCTTGTGGGAGCCGTGGATCAGACGGTCCATGATCGCATCGGCCACGGTCGGCTCCCCCAGGAGCTCATACCACTTTTTCGTCGGTAGCTGGCTCGTGACGATGGTCGAGCGCGCCTCACAGCGATCCTCGAGAATCTCGAGGATATCGCGGCGCTCGAAGTCCCCCGGCGGGCTAAGGCCCCAATCGTCCATGACAAGCACGTCGATACGGGCAAGCTTGCCGAGCAGCTTGAGATAGCTTCCGTCGCCACGGGCGATGGACAATTCGTGCAGGAGCCTCGGAACGCGGGTGTAGCAAGCTGTAAAGCCCTCCCTGCATGCTTTGTTGGCCAGGGCGCAGGCCAAATAAGTTTTCCCTATTCCCGTGGGTCCGACGATGATAACACCCTGGTGCTCCCGCACCCAGTCGCATGTTGCCAGCGAACGCATCTGTGTGCGGTCCAGGCCGGGCCGCGGCGCACGGTAATCGATGTCCTCCATGCAAGCCTGGAATTTGAGCTTCGCCGTCTTGAGCCTGTTGGTCAATCGACGGTCCTGGCGCACGACCCACTCGCGCTCCACGAGGAGGCCGAATCTCTCCTCGAAGCTCAGGCTCTGGATGTCGGGGTCCTTCGCCTGCTCCTCCAGCGCCAGCAGCATGCCGTGCAGCTTCATCTCCTGGATTTTTTCGATGGTCTGTGGATGTCCCATAGTATCCTCCTTCAGTTGTAGTAATCGGGTCCTCGTACGTTTTCGTGGTCCGAGGGGGTGAGCCGAGCCAGCTTGGTTTCGGGCAGGGGCATGGCGTCCTTTCCCGTCGTGAGGATGGATTTGACGCTCTGGAAGCTGACGGCTCCCATGGCCAGCGCTCGTTGGCACGCCGCCTCCAGCCTGGCGCTGCCGAATTTCTTGCCCAAGCGGATGATGCCCAGGCTGGGACGGTATCCCTGCTGGGGGTGGCGCTTTCTTTCGATCAGGCTCCGGACGAGCTTCTCGGTGGCCGGCCCATTCTTTCCGGCCCAGGCAATGATCCTCGACGGCTTCCACTTGGCGTGCTGGCGGTGGGCCTCGGGCATATGCTCGTCCAGGGTGGTATGGCCACCCTTGATGTGGCTGCGCTTATGGAAGGCCACGCGGCGCCCCTTGCGGAAGATTTCCACGATCCTCGCCGTCACCCGGGCCTCGAGCTGTTGATGGACGAGCTGGTAGGGCACGGAGTAGTAATGGCGATCGAACTCTACATGATAATCGATGTTGACGGATACAGGTTTCCAATCGTGGTAATCGAAGGGACGCTCGGGCAGGGGCTGGAGCACCGGCTTGTCGATCTCGATGTAGTGGCTGCGGCGGCAGCCGTCGAGCTTCTGAAAAGGACGGGTGTTGAGATCCTCGAGCTTTTCCTTCACTGCTGCCCTCGCCTCGGCAACACTGAAAAACGTGCGGTTGCGCAGGGCGGCCAGAATCCACCTCTCGGCGACAAGCACGGCATTTTCCGCCTTGGCCTTGTCCCGCGGCTTTCTTGCCCTGGCCGGGATCACGACGGCATGATAGTGCTCCGCCAGGTCCTCGTACGTGCGGTTGACGCCCGGCTCATAACGGTCGGCCAGGGTGATGGCGCTCTTGAGATTGTCCGGCACCCAGATCTCAGTGGATCCGCCAAAGTAGACGCCCATCCTCTCGTGAGCGTCGGTCCAGGACGGCAGGCTCTGGTCTTCGCACACCCAGGCGAAGGTGTAGTTGCTCGCCCCGAGCGCGGCGATGAACAGCTCCGCCTGCGTGACCTCGCCGGTCTTCGGGTCGGTGATGTCGATCCCATCACCAGCGAAGTCGATGAAGGTCTTCTCGCCGGCCTTGTGCTCCTGGCGCATGACCACGTCGATGGTTTTGCGCCAGGCCCTGTACAGATCGCAGTAGCGGCTGTAGCCGTAGCCGTCCTGGCCATATACCTCGCGGTACTCGGTCCACAGAAGCTGCAGGGTCACGTGCTTGTGGCCCCTCAGCTCCCCATGCACCTCCTTCCAGTCCGGCTCCTGTCTCCCCCTGGCTTGCATTACGGACGGATAGAGGAGCTGCTCGAGCTTTTCCTCGTCCATCCCCTCGGGAAGGGGCCAGCCGACCCCCGCTCCCTTGGCCCGTTGCAGCACATCCGACACCGTGCTTTTTCCCACTCCCTGGCTGTTGGCCGCCTCGCGCGTAGAGAGCTTGAGCTCCCCGCACAGCCTCAGGATTTCCTTGCATTTCCTCATGGACAGCCTTTTCAATACCATGACATACCCTCCTCTCTGCTCAGGAGGGTAGCATCGGTACTTTTTCTGTCCAGCGTTGCTTCTACGAAGGGCCCGTCATGGCGTCATGAGCCGGCCAGCGGGTGTCCGGGGCCTCGGAACAGGTGTCCGGGCCTCCGGAATGGGTGTCCGGGCTCATTGGAACAGGTGTCCGGGATGGATCGGAACAGGTGTCCGGACGCATCGGAATCGGTGTCCGGATGCGCCCGGAATACGCAATAGGGGCGAGGCCCATGAACAGGGCAATCCCGACCATTCCCTATTTTTCTTGCATTTTCCCCGTCTGTAAAATAACATGGAATGGACTTATTTGAAGGAGCCTCCATGCCTAAAATCGAGACTATCCTGAAAGCCGAAATCATCCGCCTCGCCAAGAAAGAGGTGAAAGCAGCCTCCAGCTCCCTGGCCGGCGAGGTCCGGGCAATGAAGAAGAAACTCTCCGACCTCTCCAAGAAATTCGGCCTCCTTCAGCGTTGGGGCAAGGACAAGATGCGCCAGGATGAGGAGAAAAAGGCGCAGCTGAAAGCCCCGGCCGAAGAGGTAAAGAAATCTCGGTTATCACCGCGGTGGATTCTCAACCTCCGCCAAAAACTTGGCCTGTCCCAGAATAAGCTGGCCATTCTCGTTGGAGCCAGCCTCGGCACTGTGGCCATGTGGGAGAAGGGGAAGTTTGCGCCAAGGAAAGACAAGAAGGCGGCGTTGATCGCCTTGCGGAAACTGGGCAAGCGAGAGGTGAAGAAGGTGATGGAGAAGAAGAAGGGGGAGGAGTCTGGCGAGGAGAAACCGAAGCGAGGGAGGCCCAAGAAAGCTAAGAAGCCCGCGA
>JBDRLK010000603.1:0-6822 GCA_043813155.1 Pseudomonadota bacterium
CTACATCGACGAGGGCGCGAGGACGAAAGCCGCGAGGCGGCCCACAGGCGCGGCCGCAGTAGAGTGGTGGTCCCTGATTTGCGGGGCGCTGTACTTAGACAACAGGAAGGCGCGGCGAGGGCGCGCAGCTAAAGAACATCAGGGTGCTGCTGCAGGCCCTTGGCCTGCCTGAACAAAAGAGAATCGAGGGTATGAAAAATGGCAATGGTATGTGAAATATGCGGGAAAAGAAGAATGGTCGGCCACAAGGTAAGCCACTCGAACATCAAGACCAAGCGCGTTCAGAAACCCAACCTCCAGACCATCAAGGTCAAGGAGAAGGGGGGGTCGAGGAAGATGCGCGTGTGCACGCGATGCATAAGGTCGGGAAAAATCACCAAAGCGGTGTAGTGCCTGCCGAAGAAATTATCCTGAAGTACGAGGTCCCGCCGTCATACGAGGGGCTTCGTGTCGACGTTTTCCTGAAAAACCGGCTCAAGCGAACCTCCAGGACAAAAGTCAAGCAGATCATCGAGAGCAGGAACTGCTATTTCGAGAGCGGCAGGGAAATGACGCCTTCCGCGAGGGTCGAGGCGCGCGAAATTATATGCATCCGGCGGGAGGTCAAGGATGAAATCGAGGTCCCCGCGCACTACGGCGTCATCCACGAGGACCGGAGGATTCTCGTCGTTGACAAGCCGGCCGGCCTTCCTGTCCATCCCACGTCGCGATACCTGAAAAACACCCTCGTGGGGTTGATCAGGAGAGATTACGGGGAAACGTCATGGAACCTGTGCCACCGGATCGACAGGGAAACGAGCGGCATCGTGCTGCTTGCCAAGGACCTGAAAGGCGAGAGGTTCATCAAGAAACAGTTTGCCGACAGGCAGGTGCACAAGTCCTACCTGGCCCTGGTCAAGGGTACTCCGGACCCGCGTGAGGGAATTATCAAGGCAGCGCTTCGGCGCAACCTTTTCTCCAGGATACTGATGAAGATGGAAATCGCGGGCGAGGATGATTTCGAGCCGGGAAAGGTCGCCGTCACCCGCTATATCACCATCGACAGCTCGAAAAGATTCGCGCTCGTCGAGTGTTTTCCCGAGACGGGCCGCCAGCACCAGATCAGGATTCACATGGCCCATATCGGCAACGCCCTCGTGGGGGACAAGATTTACGGCGTGAGCGAATCCCTCTTTCTCGATTTCGTCAAGTACGGGCTTACGCATCGCATCACCTCGCGGCTGCTGCTTCCGCGTCACGCGCTGCATGCCCACAGCATCTCCTTCCTCCATCCCGACGGCGGAAAGCCCGTGCAGTACACATCACCGCTGGCCCCGGACATCCGCGAGCTCTTCGAAGCAGATGGGGCCTGATCCCGCTTGCCTGCGGATTCGGCGGCTCCGATCCCTTCATGGCGCCCATGGCCCCCTTGAGAAAGTCCATGTTCTGGCGCCCGACCATGAAACCGTAAAGCGGGTGCGATTTCAATCGTTGGGTGAACGGGAGGCTAAAGCCTCCCCTGCCCGACGGGGGTAGGGGCGACTTC
The DNA here is from genome assembly GCA_043813155.1 of Pseudomonadota bacterium. Taxonomy (GTDB): domain Bacteria; phylum Myxococcota_A; class Polyangia; order DRWM01; family DRWM01; genus JBDRLK01. The sequence continues at coordinate 1,526 of JBDRLK010000603.1, forward strand.
AGTCGCCCGTAAAGCCTTAAAGCCTATTCCTTGTCACACCCGCTTCTTTGTGGTAAAAACGGTCAACCTCACGAGAGGGGTAGGGGAGGCTTCAGCCTCCCATGGAACGGGCGACTGAAGTCGCGCCTGCCCCCGAGGGTTGCAAACAGTGAAAAAAAAACCTCTCATACTGATCACGAACGACGATGGCGTTAATGCGCCCGGCATCAGGGCGGCCTTCGACGCGCTCGAGGGGCTGGGGGACGTGTGGGTTGTAGCCCCCCATGAAGAGGTCAGCTCCTGCGGCCACAGTGTGACGCTCGTCGGGCCAATCTTCTGCACGAAGCTTCGGCCGAAGTGGTTTGCCGTCAAAGGCACGCCCGCGGACTCGGTGTTTATAGCCTGCAGCGATATCCTTCCCCGATTGCCGGACCTCGTGGTCGCGGGCATCAACAACGGCCTCAATATCGGCATAGACACGTTTTACTCGGGCACCGTGTCGGCGGCCAGGGAAGCGTCGTACCGCTGCATCCCTGCCGTGGCCATGTCCGCGGCCCGCGGCGCCGACATGGAGGAGCCGGCCAGGATAACCGGAATCGTCGCGCGCAGCATCCTTGGGGCAGGCGGGAAGGGGCATCATGAGGGCACGGTGCTGCTCAACGTCAACGTCCCGCCCGGAAAACCGAAAGGTTTCAAGCTCGTGAAGCTGGGCAGGCGGGTTTACCCCGATCACGTGATAAAGAGAAAATCACCGCGCGGCTTAAGCTACTACTGGATCAACGGCGGCCCGGCCGACGTGGACCCGGGACGCGCCACGGACGGCAGGGCCCTGGCCGGGGGCTTTGTTTCCATTACGCCGCTGAGCACGGACCAGACGGATCACGGGGCGCTGAAAAGAAAAACCGGAAGGCTGATGAAAGAGATGGGAAAAGAATGGGCACGTCGATAACAAAGAAACCGCAGAAATGGGTTCGCGCCCTCTATGACTGGGTGCTTCACTGGGCCGAGACGCCGTACGGCACGCCCGCCCTTGGCGCGCTCGCCTTCGCCGAGTCATCGTTTTTTCCGATCCCGCCGGACGTGCTTCTCATAGCGTTGGCGCTGGGCAAGCCCAGGCGCAGCTTCTGGTACGCCCTGATTGCCGCGATCTGCTCTGTCGTGGGAGGCCTGGCGGGCTACGCCATCGGGGCAGGGCTCTGGGAGCTTGTCCAGGGGTTTTTCTTTTCCTATGTCTTCGGCGAGGAAGTATTCCAGAAGGTCAGCAATATTTACAACGAGTGGGCGTTCTGGGCCGTGTTCACGGCCGGGTTCACGCCCATACCTTACAAGGTCTTTACGATCGCGGCAGGCGTGTGCTCCATCAACCTGCCCATGTTTATCCTGGCCTCGGCCATTTCCCGAAGCGCGAGGTTCTTCCTCGTTGCCGCGCTCATATTCTTTTTCGGGCCGCCGATCAAGAAATTCATAGACAAGTATTTCAATATCCTTGTCATTGTTTTCACGGTCCTTCTCATCGGGGGATTTATGCTCATCAAGTACGTGCTTTGACAACCTGTCGTTGCGCCGCCGGCGCAACGATGACCCAGGAGGGTGACATGGATTCAAAGGCGGATTTCATAAAGTCGCTTATCAGGGAAGTGCCGGATTTTCCCAAGAAGGGGATTCTCTTCTACGACATTACGACGCTTCTTCTCAATCACGAGGGCCTGGCAGCGTCCATCGACATGCTGGCCGGCCACTGGAAGGACCGGGGCGTCACCAAGGTGGCCTCCCTCGAGTCGCGCGGGTTTATCTTCGGCACGGTGGTGGCCCTGAAGCTCGGCGTGGGCTTCGTTCCCCTGAGAAAGCCGGGCAAGCTTCCCTACGACAAGGTGAAGGAAGAGTACAGCCTTGAGTACGGGACCGACACGATAGAGATGCACGTGGACGCGGTCGGCGACAAAGACAATGTGCTCATCGTGGATGACCTGCTGGCCACCGGGGGCAGCGCGGCGGCGGCCACCAGGCTGATCAGCAGCCGGGGCGCGAAGATCGCGGGAGCCGCCTTTGTCATCGAGCTCGGCTTCCTGAACGGCCGCGAGAAGATCAGGGATCTTCCCGAAATCCAATCCATAGTCGTCTACTAGCGTAGAGCTTATTAGATGGTTCAGATGGTGCTGCACGCCCTCGGCGTGCCCCGGGCGGGCCAAGGGCCCGCAGCACCACGTGGACTAGCGACTGACCCTGCAGCCGCAGCCTTTTTCGACTATTTCGCCCGAGATGTCATCATCAGCGTCCGGGGGCTCGGCGTCCTCGGCGGCGTCGACGACAGGCGCGTCTTCCACCTGGTCCGGCGTCGCGTCGTCGGCCGGCTCGGCGGGCACGTCCTCGACCGTCTCTTCCGGCGTGTCCTCGACCGCGTCCGTTATTGCGTCCGGCTCGGTGTCGGGCACGTCCCTTGCGACGACCGTTGCCAGCACGCTCATCATCATGCCATAGTCGCTCGTGCTGGAAAATGTGATGTGGTAGGTTTTTCCGGGCTCAACGGGCGGGTCGGACCACTCGGTCCACGCCACGGACATGTCGGAGCCGTCGAACGAGTCGATGACGTGATCGTACCTGTCCGGGTCCGGCTCGGGGCGGGCAGGGCGATCGCCGACCACGTCGAAGCCGATAGGCGCGTCATAATTCACGTAGACCTTGTAGGGCGCGGTGCCGTAAAAGGATATGGGCAGGAGCTGGAAAACGACTCTCGTGGCTCCCGGAGGGGCCACAATGGCGAACTGGAGGCCTGATACCGACTTGTCGATAGAGCCCCACATCTCCTGGAGGCCGAACATGTAGCTGGATCCCGCGTCGCCGTCTTCTAGATAGACAACCCTCTCGCAATCGACGAGCCCCCTCGCGTTGGCAATGCTGTCCACGATGTCCGCGTCGCCCTCGTCGAGCACGCCGCTGCCTTCGAGCACGCCGGCCTGCGTGATCAGCGACTTGCCTGCCTCGTCGAAATCAGCGTTCCTGGAGATGGCGTTCAGAACGGCCATGACGAGCTGGTCGGTTTTCGCCTGGCCCAGCGACTCCCTGATTTCCCACAGCGTGCCCAGCCACGTTTCCCCGTCGTTGTGCGACTCGCCGTTCAGGCTGATGGGGCAGGTGTTTTCATTGTCCGCGTGCCGCTCGCCGAGCTCCCCGCCATAGGACCCCAGGGCATACTCGCCAAGGGCCGGGCTGTCGGTGAAGGACACGGCATAGTAGTCGGCCGTTCCCTCGTTCAGGCCGCCCGATGAAAAATCCCAGCCCAGCTCGTCGGCGACCATGCCCCTGAGGTTGGCGGTCTCGTCGACCACGCCGTGGGTGAACTCGTGGTAGATGACGTCCGCGTCGTAACAGAAATCGATTCCCGGGTCGTCCATGTCCTGGCCGAGAACAATATCGCCGCAGTGGTCGCCGTTCACGTCGCCGTAGAAGGCATTGGGGTAATCCATGTTCGTGACGATGTACACGGTTCGGCTCGAGCCGCAGCGGATGGCCAGGCCGAGCTCCGTGTCGAACCAGCCGTTGATCAGGTTCGTGTGATAGTACCCGTGCACCTCGCTGAACGCGTCCTCGATGGAAGGCTCCTCGGGCTCGTAGAAAAAGTTTCCGTCTTCGTCCGCCGCTGCGCGCTGGACGAATTCGTCGCAGCGAGCGTCGGCGCAGGCCCAGGCGCTGGCCAGCGTGCCGTGGAGCTGGTCGCCGGGATCTTCCAGGTTCTCGATGGTGACCGTCTGATACTCGGGGTTCACGGCAGGGTTGGGAATGTAGGCGTAGCCCTCGGCGTTCCAGAGAAGATGCTTGAAGCCAGCCAGGCCGGCGTTCGAGCAGTCGATGTAAAGGTCCCAGAGGTCGAAGGGATCGTTCATCTTCACGCGCACGGCACGGACGAACGCGGCGTCGCCGCCGCCCTTCATGGCAAAGCTGTACACGGGCCCTCTCGTTTCCCTCACCACGGCGCCGGGAAGCATGGACTCGACGGCGATCCTCGCCTCCTCGCCGCCGATGCACATCGCGCCGTCCGGCAGATAGGCAGGGTCGGCCGTGCTGTCCGAGACCTGGACCACCCTACCCAACGCGTCAATCGTCAGGATGACCTCGGCGTCCTCGACGCCATGGCCCAGGTGAACCTGGCGGAACCTGACGTAGGATACGTTTTTTCGCGTGTGGGTTTTTACCCACTCGAGCTCGTCCGTGCTCTGAGCGTAAAAGGTCTGCGGATTGTCCGCCAGAAACGCGAGAGCAGCCTCCTCCGGCGTCAGGCCCGGGGAGCCGGGGTCGGGGCCCTGAAAGAAAAACCCCCGTGCGTCCGCGCCGGATGAAGCCAGAAGAAAAGCGGCTGCAAGCGCTGGAATCATTAATGAAAACAAGGTGCGATTCATTTCAAACCTCCTCTTTTCAAGAGGGCCGGGGACCCTTTTCGATAAAATAACTATAATGTATGATCTCGAAAACGCAAGAGTCCGATTTTAATTTGAGGTTAATGTTAAGACAATTACGGGATAATTTACATGTCGGGATAGTCGTGGATAAGCTTGAGGCCCTTGTTTTCTTTCTCCTTTTCCTTGTCCTCTTTATCTTTGTCGCCCTTATCCTTTTTCTCCTTGTCAGGCGGTTTCTTTGTCGCCTCGGAGCCCTTGTCCTTTTTCTCCTTGTCGGGCGGTTTCTTTGTCGATTCGGAGCCCTTGTCCTTCACCGGCGTCTTGTCTTCTTCCTTGGAATCTTTCTTTGTTTTATCTTCCGTCTCGAGCGGCTTGGGCGCCTTCTTTTTCTTTTCCTCTTCGATGAGCGTGAGCGGAATGCCTATGGTAACGTCGCTGTCCGGCGTGATCTGCGGGATCTCCATGGGCTCATAGCCTTCCTTGACAACGGAGAATGTCCTGGACGTTTCCTCTTCCCCCTCGGTGACAATCCATTCGACATCGCAGGGCGACACGCACAGGGTATCTTCGCCCTCGAATATGTGGGCCCCCTCGGGATCGGTTTCGAATTTGAGCTTGAAAATCTTGACGTTGCCCTTCTGCTCGTCCTTGATTTCGTCCGGCGGCTTTCCTTCCCGGCCGGAATCCGGCACCACGATATTGCCCTTGGCGCCCTTGCCCGTTTTTTTGGTCGTGGATTTCTGGCTGAAGAGGAGGATGCCCAGGGTCACCAGGATGCCGATGAAAATCACGCCCAGCGTGAACACGGCCAGCAGCAGGGGAGAGAACTTCTTTTTTATCATCGGCTGGGCAATGTCGATGGGGATGGACGCTGATGCGGAATCACTGCCGGACTCGTAAAAAGGCGATTCGGTCAGCGTGTCG
>JBDRLK010000604.1:0-3989 GCA_043813155.1 Pseudomonadota bacterium
GGCTGAAGCCTCCCCTACCCGTTGGCAGAGCGCGGGAGGCTGAAGCCTCCCCTACCCGTTGGCAGAGCGCGGGAGGCTGAAGCCTCCCCTACCCGCTGGCAGAGCGCGGGAGGCTGAAGCCTCCCCTACCCGGGAGCATGCATTTTACTCATGACATCCTTGCAGCGCCCGCAGATTTCTCCGTCCCCGGCCCCCTCTTCCGGGACAACGTATTTCCAGCACCTGGCGCATTTTTTGTCCGGCGCTTTTTTGATCTCCACGCCCGTCCCGTCCGCCTGCTCGAGCTCCACCGCGGAAACGATGAAATAATCCGGAAGCATGGCTTCATGCTTTTTCAGGAGGTCGAAAAGAACGCCTTCAGCCCTGAGCCCGACCAGGGCCTCGAGCGACTGGCCCAGCAGCTTTTTAGCCCTCGACTCCTCCAGCTTCTTGTTCACCTGGTCCCTGACGTCCTTCAGCCTGTCCATGTCCCCGGTCACCGACGCGGCGTCGGGAATTCCGGGAATGTCCTCCGGCCTGGGAAAACCCGCCAGGAAAACCGACTCGGGCTCCCCCGGCGTCTTCGGGATGTGCTCCCACACCTCGTCGGACGTGAAGGAAAGCACGGGCGCCAGCAGGCGGCAGACCGCCCCGGCCGTAATGTGCAGCACGGTCTGTGCCGACCGCCGGAGCCCGCCGTCCTTCTCCTCGCAGTAGAGCCTGTCCTTCAGGATGTCGAGATAAAAGGAGCTCAGGTCGGCATTCATGAAATAGGCCGTATCGTGAACCACCCTGTGAAACTCGTAGTTGTCATAGGCCTTGCGAACGCGCGTGACGTAGCCCTGCAGCCGCGTGAGCGCCCACCTGTCCAGAAGCTCCATGCCCTCCACGGCCACGGCGTGCCGCCCCGGGTCGAAATCGCTGATATTGCCGAGAAGAAACCTGAACGTATTGCGGATCTTTCTGTACGATTCGGTCAGGCGCGCGAGAATGTTCTCGCTGAAGGCGATGTCCGTGCGAAAATCCTCGTACGCGACCCAGAGCCGCAGGAGCTCCGCGCCGTACTTGCCGATGATCTCGTCGGGCGGAATGTACTTGGAGCCTGCCCCTCCCGTTGCCTTGAGCTTCTCGATCTTGCTCTTGGAGTACCTGCGCCCATCCTCGTCGACCACAAAGCCGTGCGTCAGCACCTGGCGGTAGGGCGCCCTTCCCCTCACGCCGATCCCCGTCAGGAGCGCGGTGTGGAACCACCCGCGGTGCTGGTCCTTGCCCTCGAGGTACAGGTCAACGTACCCGTTTTTCGGGTCCCTGTTCTCGAAGCCCTGGTCCTCCTCCTGAACGCTGACGGCGTACCAGGACACGCCCGACTCGAACCACACGTCGAAGATGTCGGTTTCACTGCGCATCGCGCCGCTGCCGCATTTTTTGCACGCGGTGCCCTCGGGCATGAAGTCGGCCGCGTCCCTTTTCAGCCAGGCCGCGGCGCCTTCCTTTTCAAAGATCCGCGCTGCCTTCTCGGCAACGGCCCTGTCGACGTGCGGCTCGCCGCAGGCGTCGCAATAGAGAAACGGCAGGGGCACGCCCCACGCCCGCTGGCGGCTTATGCACCAGTCAGGCCTTCCCTCCACCTTGCCCTTGATGTCCTCCCTGCCCCACTCGGGGATCCACCGCACCGTGTCGATCTCGGCCGACGCCTTTTTCCTGATGCCCGTTCTGTCCATGGAAATGAACCACTGGGCCGTTGCGCGGAAAATAACGGGCTTCTTGCAGCGCCAGCAGTGCGGGTAGGAGTGGGTGATCCTGTCCCCCACCGGGTTGAGCAGGTACCCTGACGTGTCCAGGTGCTCGACGATGAGAGGGTTGGCGTCGAAAACGCTCCTGCCTTTCCACAGCTTTACATCATCCGTGAACCTGCCTTCCCCGTCCACGGGAGCGTAGACCGGAAGCTTGTACTTCAGGCCGGTCATGTAATCCTCTGCGCCGTGGCCGGGGGCCGTGTGCACGGCCCCGGTTCCCGTATCGAGCGTAACGTAATCGGCAAGCACGATGGGAGAGTCGCGGTCCTCGAAAGGATGGCGGGGCCTCAGGCCCTCGAGCTGCTTTCCCTTGACCTTTTCCCCGACGAGCCTGCCCTTCACCTTTGCGCCCGTCCGGACCATGGAATCCATCTTCTCGGCGATGAGGGTAAGCCACGTCCTTCCGTCGCGCCCCGCGACCTCCAGCAGCCGGTAGTCGAAGTCCGGCTTGAGCGCGATGGCCAGGTTGGCCGGAAGCGTCCAGGGCGTGGTGGTCCAGATCAGCACGGACAGGCTGCGGCCGTCGTCGCCGGCCAGGCCGCAGGCTTCGAGGAGCCTCTTTTTCTCCTTCCCGTCCTCAACCGGGAAATGCACGTAGATGCTGTCCGAGTCATGGTCCTCGTATTCTATCTCCGCGAGCGCCAGGGCCGTGTGGCAGTCAACGCACCAGAAAACGGGCATGGAGCTGCGGTAGACGGCGCCGTCTTCCATGAAGCTGCCAAGCGCCCTGATGATGGTGGCCTCGTAAGCAGGATCGATCGTCTTGTAGGGCGTGTCATAGGCGGCAAAGGTGCCCAGCCTCTTGAACTCGCCCATCTGCACGCGGATGAATGTCTCGGCGTATTTCGTGCACGCCTCCCTGAGCTTCAACGGGTCCTCGATGACCCCTTTTTCCCTTTCAACGGCAAGCTCGATGGGAAGCCCGTGGCAGTCCCAGCCCGGGATGTAGCGGGTCAGGAACCCGTCCATGGACTTGTGCTTCACGATGATGTCCTTGAGCACCTTGTTCAGGATGTGGCCGTAGTGAATGTGCCCGTTTGCATAGGGAGGCCCGTCGTGAAAGGAAAAGAGAGGGGCTCCGCTGCGCGACTTGACGAGGCGCTCGTACACCCTGCTCTCCTCCCATTTCTTCAGGATGCCGGGCTCCTTGCCCGCCAGGTTGGCCTTCATGGGGAACTTTGTCCTGGGCAGATTGAGCGAGTCTTTGTAGTCCATGGGTTGTCTCATAGCGCAGGCGAACTTGCGGATCCGCCCGTCGTCAGAATGATTAAAGAGCAAGATATAGCCCCATTGTCACGGTTTATCAAGAAAATAGACAATTTATTGTTTGACGCGGGTGCCTGTTATGATAGTACTGATAGAGCATGATAAGGATTCTGCCCCAGAACGTAATCAACAAGATCGCGGCCGGCGAGGTCGTGGAAAGGCCGGCCAGCGTGGTCAAGGAGCTCGTGGAAAACGCGCTCGACGCCGGTGCGAGCTCCATCAAGGTCTCGATCAGGGGAAATGCCCTGGGCGGCATCGAGGTTGTGGACGACGGGTGCGGGATGGGCGGGCAGGACGCTTCCCTCTGCCTGGAGCACCACGCCACCAGCAAGATAACCGCCGTGGGCGACCTGAATGCCATCGGCTCCTTCGGGTTCAGGGGGGAGGCGCTCTCGAGCATCGCCGCGGTGAGCAGGGTCACGCTCATCACCCGCAACGCAGGCAGCGGGACGGGCCTGAAGCTGCAGGCCGTTGCAGGGGAAATCAGCTCAAGAGAGCCGGCCGCTTCCGTCGTGGGCACCAGGATCAGGGTCGAGGACCTGTTTTTCAACGTGCCGGCCAGGCGCAAGTTTCTAAAATCCGTGCGGACCGAGGAGGCGCTCGTGGCCGAGACGGTCCGCAACATGGCCCTGACCGCGCCGCATGTATCCTTCCTTTTTCGCAAGGAAGGCCGCGACGTGCTCAGCCTCCCGGCTGCCGAGGAAAAGCAGCGCGTTGAGGACATATTCAAGGGCAAATCGCTCTTTTTCGCGGAAGGCAGGGAGGGCGGTCTTGCGCTTCGCGCCTGGCTCACGCTGCCGGAAGAAGCGAGAAAGGGCACGGGAGGGCTCGTTCTCATCGTCAACAGGCGGGTCGTGGCGGACCGGGCCGTTGCCGGAGCCATTGCCGCGGGCCACGAGGGCCTTCTCGACAAGGGGCGCTATCCTATGGGCGCGCTCTTTCTCGAAA
>JBDRLK010000605.1:0-5174 GCA_043813155.1 Pseudomonadota bacterium
GGCTGAAGCCTCCCCTACCCGCTGAGTGGAAGCTTTGCGGGAGGCTGAAGCCTCCCCTACCCGCTGAGTGGAAGCTTTGCGGGAGGCTGAAGCCTCCCCTACCCGCTGAGTGGAAGCTTTGCGGGAGGCTGAAGCCTCTACCCGCGTCGGGTAGGGGAGGCTTCAGCCTCCCGTCTCCCCGTTGCATTTTCTCCTCGTTTAGCGGATAATCATCGGCGATTTCATGGCTGATAATGACGGCAGAATAACCGCTATCATCCGGTGGATACGGATTCCCGTCATCCTTCTGATCGCCGTGCTTGTCGGCCTGGCCGTGCCCCAGATCCCGAAAATCAAGCTGGACTTCGGTTTCCACAGCTTTTTTGAAAACAGCAGGGGCCTGCCCGCGCTCCAGGAGTACAAGGAGCTCTACGGCGAGGACGTGAACCTGATCATCGTCATCCTGGAGGCTGACGATATCTTCAAGGCCCGGAACCTGCGGGCCATCGAAAGGCTGTCGGAATTTCTCGGGACCCGGAAGGAAATCACGGGCGTCACGAGCCTGACCGATGTCGACGTTATCCGCAACGTGAAAGAGGACGGGGAGGATGATGGCGAGCTCAGGATCGAGCCGTTCATCAAGGACATTCCCGACGACACGGCGGCGCTCGACGCGCTGCGCGAGGAGGCCTCGCAGAGCCGGCAGCTTCGAAGGTTTCTCATCTCCGACAACGGGAAAGTCACGGCCGTGGTGGGGGAGCTCGAAGGCCACCTCAAGCGCCAGAACCGCCTCATCGCGGACGTGGAGAAATGGATCGAGACCGAACACAGCCGGCACCCCGAGAGCACGGTCAGGCACTTCATGGGCGGCATGAACGTCATCCAGCTCGAATACGAGAGCAAGGCGACGGACAACATGTTCAGCACGGCCATCCTGATCGTCGTCATCATGGGCTTCATTCTGCTGCTGCAGTACAGGAGGATCACGGGCGTTGTCCTGCCCGTGCTGTGCTCGCTCGTTTCCATGGCCCTGGTCGTTGGACTCATGGTCGCCGTGGGACAGACCGTCAACGTGGTGAGCCAGCTCATCCCCGAGCTCATGATCATCATCGGCATCGCGGACGGCATTTACATTCTCTCCAGGTTCTTCGAAGAGCGTGAAAAGCTCCCGCCCGGCCGCGCCCTCGACGTCACCATGCGCCACATGATCGTGGCGTGCTTCTTCACGTCCCTGACCACGGCCGTTGGTTTCGGGTCGCTCTACGCGGCCGACATGTACCTGATCAAGCGGTTCGGCGTTTTCTGCGCCGTCGGGGTCATGATTTCCTATGTCAACGTCATCCTCATTACATCGGCGGCCCTTTCCTTTTCCAGGAAGCGTCCGTCCGGCGGGGCGGCCGGGAGCAGCGGAAGCGGAAAAAAAGACGACCTGACGGAGAAAATCCTTCGTTGGTCCGTGAGGGCGATTGCAGCCCATCCGCGCGTTATCGTCGCCGTTTCGGTCATTCTCATCGTGGCGGCCTCCGGGCTGTCGCTTCGCATAAAAACCCAGCACAGGCTTCTATCGGAGCTCGACCCCGAAAACCCCACGGTCAAGGTCAACGAGCTTTTTGAAAACAATCTCTTCGGCGTTCTTTCATTCGCCATCGAGCTCCAGGGCCCCGAAGGCAGCATGGTCGAGCCGAAAGTTTTGAAAAAGATCGACGGCATCGTCCGCGGGCTCGAGAAAGACGAGGGCGTGCGCAAGACGCTGTCCTTGAGCGAGACATTGAAGGAGTTCAATGAAAAATGGATGGACGAGGGCCCGGGGGAGTACAAGCTGCCCAAGAGCCGCGAGCTCGCGGTCCAGTATCTTGATTTTCTCGACCCCGAGCTCAAGAAGAAAATCGTCAACGAGGACTATTCGAAAACAAGGATCATGCTTCGCACGAAAAACCTGCCCTCCAAGTGGTGGGTCGAGAAGCAGGAAGTCCTGACGCCGAAGCTCGACAGCCTGTTCCCCCCCGGCGGCGAGATCACGTGGCGGTACAACGGAAGCTCCCATCTTGCCGCCGAAACGCTGGAACACCTGATCCACGACCTCCTGAGCACCATGATCCTGTCCATCGTGATGATCACGATACTCATGACGCTTCTTTTCCGGTCCATCACGATCGGCCTGATCTCGATGATCCCGAACCTCATGCCGCTGTCCATGACCTTCGGGTTCATGGGGGCGGCAGGCATAGAGCTGCGGCCGGCCACGGCAATCATCTTCGCCGTGTCGCTGGGCATTGCGGTCAACGACACGATCCACCTCATGGCGCGATTCCGGGAAGAGCTGAAAAAAACGGCCGATATCAGGGAAGCGGTCAATGCGACCGTCATGTCGGCGGGAAGGCCCGTCATCTACACGTCCGTGCTGCTCATCGCCGGCTACAGCGTGCTCCTGACTTCGGACTTTGTCGCGGTCAGGCATTTTTCCCTTCTCTTCAGCATCACGCTCATCACCGCTCTCTGGGCCGACCTGCTGCTGACGCCCATACTTCTGATCTTCGCAGGAAAAAGGATTGTCAAAGGCCGCACGGACAGTAAAATCGACCGGAAAAACAGCGAGGGAAAACCATGACAAGAGCTCTTGTCACGGGGGCAAACGGGCATCTCGGTGCCAACCTGGTCCGCGACCTTCTCGAGCACGGCTACGAGGTCGTTCCGTTCGTGCGAAGCGGATCGGACCTCTCCGGGCTCAAGGGCCTTGATCTGAATCTGTTTTACGGCAATCTTCTTCGCAGGGACACGGTCATGGAGGCGGCCGGGGAATGCGATATCATCTTTCACGCCGGCGCCCCCTACAAGGTGTGGGCAAAGCACGAGAGCGACATCATCAACCCGGCCGTGGAGGGCACGCTCAACATCATGACGGCCGCAAAGGAGGCCGGCGTGGAAAAGGTCATCTGCACGAGCTCGTGCAATGCCGTGGGATTCACGAAGGACCCGCAAAAGCCCCGCAGCGAGGAAAGCTGGAACGACCATGCCCACGGCCCGTACGTGCGGGCCAAGAACAGGGCCGAGGCCATGGCCTGGCGCATGGCCGACGAGCTGGGCGTGCCGACCGTGGCGCTCCTGCCCACGGCCGTGCTGGGCAGGTTCGACTACCGCCTCACGCCGACCACAAAGCCCCTGGTCGACGCCATAAACGGCAAGGGCCCCATACCCTTTGCCCTCAACCTCCTGGACGTGAGGGACAATGCCAGGGCGCACGTGCTGGCCGCGGAAAAGGGAAAGCCTGGCGAGCGCTACCTCGTGGGAGGCGAAAACGTTTCCGCTGCCGGGCTGGCGGATTTAATTGAAGAGCTTTCAGGAACAAGGCCCAGGCAGGGCATGGGGCCGAAGCTCATCCTGTGGCCCATCGCGGCCATATCGGAAATCGTGTCCCATGTCACGGAAAAGGACCCCATCATCACCCGGGACGTGCTTGCAGACGGCGCGGGCCGTCACGCCGTGTTCGACTGCAGCAAGATGCGCAAGGAGCTGGGGCTCGAGCCTCGCGGCGCCCGCGAGGTCGTGGAAGAGGTCATCCGCTGGGCCCTTTTCGTGGGAGCCATCAAGGAACCGCTGGCCGAAAAACTGAAAGACAGGTACCCGCCAGACCCCGACTGGCCGCCGCCGATATCCCGCAGCGCCGGCGGAGTGTAGTGCGGCCCTTCACGGGCCGCCCGGAGCAAGGTCAGCGCCGGCGGGATGTAGTGCGGCCCTTCACGGGCCGCCCGAAACAAGGTCAGCGCCGGCTGGGCGCAAAGCCCCGCACACCAGGCGCACCGCCGCAAAGATGAAGCAGTCGCTAGATGATCCAGCCGCAATGCCTGACCTTGCCCGTGCGCGTGCGCGGTATCGTTTCCACGCAGACGCGAGCTTGATTCCGTCCGCGGGCACTCCGTGAATGAGCTGCCGCGACAACGTCATCAAGCGCTCCACGTCTTCTTCCGGCCAGCCGTATATCTTGGCGACGCCGGCCATGGTCCCGGCGAGCCAGGCGAACTCTCCGGCAAGGCCCTGGACGCTGCCGGCGTAGCAGTGAAAGCGGCTCTCGACTGCGGATTAAAGCGCATCAGAACGCTCATCGCGATTTTACCCGCGGACGGACTCGTCGGGACCGGCCGCCGGCTCACTCGCCTGCCCGCGAGCCGGCCGGGCGCCTTCCACGGCCGCAGTAACGAGCGCGAGGGTCATGGCCACCTCATCAGCGCCGGATGGCAGGATCGGCCGAACCGGCCATGCATGGCCGGTTCGCAGATCAATGGAAACGGGCACTTGGCGCATTTTTCCCATGGCATGCGCCCTGCACCGCACCTCAGGGCATGGGCTTTGCCGCCGCACAACCGGCCGCCATGGCGCCGGCCTCTTCTCTGCTGCCCCCCATCGTCTACGAGCGCGAGCCGGGCGCGGCCTGGGCCCCGCCCCCGGCCTCCTACCGCCGCCGAGAGCCGGAAAAAGCCGTGCTGCACCGCGTGGTGCGCGAACACCTCTCAACGTTTCTCGAGGAGGCCCGCATCGCCGACCCGTACGGCTCGGGATACCCGGCCTTCGTGGAGAAAGAGTTCGAGAGGTTTTTGGATTGCGGCCTTTTGTCTCGAGGATTTTATCGCCTTCGATGCCCCTCGTGCCATTATGAACAGCTCCTTGCCCACTCCTGCAAGGGCCGCATCTGCCCCAGCTGCTGGGCCAGACGCGCCGCGGACACGGCGGCCGACCTTGTAGACCGCGTGCTCCCGGAAGCGCCCTACCGGCAATTCGTGCTCACCTTCCCCTGGCCCCTTCGCTTCCCCCTGGCCTACGACGCCGAGCTTCTGCCTCGCATGATGCGCGCCTATCTTCAAACCCTGTTTTCATGGATGCGCCGACGAGGACGCGAGCATGGCATCCGTGACGGGCGGACGGGAGCCGTGACGTTCATTCAGCGCTTTGGAGGAGCTTTGAATCTCAACCCCCATACCCACAGCCTTCTTCCCGACGGGCTGTTCGTGCCCGCGCCCGAGCCCGACCGGCCGCTCGTCTTCACGCCCCTGCCGCCGCCCACGGACCAGCAGATCGAAGCACTCACTGAAAAAATCGCCGACCGCCTGAAGAAAGTCGCCGTGGCCGCGGGCGTGGGCGGCGACGAGGGAATCGAGCCCGAGGACGAGCAGCTCCTGCTGGCCCAGTCCATGGCCGAGGCC
>JBDRLK010000606.1:0-4840 GCA_043813155.1 Pseudomonadota bacterium
CGTCCGCGACTACCTGAAGTTCACCAAGCGGGGCTACGCCAGGACTACTCACCTTGCCAGCATTGACGTGCGCAACGGACGGATCAGCAGGGAAGAGGGCATAGGCATGGCGCTGGAGACGGGGGCAGGGGCTGCGTCCAATCGCACGCCAGTTGCAGGACCTTCTTTACAAGTTGCTGAACTTGGATTAAAAACATTAAATAACAGGTATAAGGAAAATCGTAAATGAGATTAAATCAATTCATGGATTTTATCAATGCGCTGTGCTTAACAGCTATCCTTGTTTCTGGCATTGTCCTCGCCGGATGCTACCAGAAATCGCTGAGAACGGACGGCGATGACAACGGCGACGAATGCGACCCCGACGTGTTTATCGAAATCACTCCCAACCCGGTCATCGAGGAGCTGGAGGGGTGCCCCAATCCCGTCTACATGAACCTCGAGTACAAGGTGACCAACGACAGCGGGCGGCAGTATCTCATCGAAAAGGTCAAGCTGGAAGGAAGAACCAAGGTAGGTGCAGAGGAGTTTTTCGAGTGGGAGTATTACGACGACGAGCACAATTTCGTGGACGCGGGAAGGTTTTACATCGTGCGTTTAGACGGAATTCTCGTGAGCGCCGAGATCGATCACACGGACCATTTCGAATACGGGGAAGTCAATAACGAAATCAAGACAACCCTGTACTTCCACATCGAGGACGAGGAAGCCGAGTGCGTGCAGTTCCAGGCATCGGACAGCGCGGATATCGCTGCGGTGCTGAAAACCGGCGAATGCTCCGTCGACAACTGATGAAGAGAGGCTAAAGGCCGTACTTGGAAAGCTTCTTGTGCAGACCCTCGCGGCTGATGCTCAGCGCGCGGGCCGTCATGGACTTGTTGCCGCCGTTTTCCTTGAGCGCGCCTACGAGGATCCACTTCTCCACCTCCTCCATCCTCGAGCGCAGCGTCCCGCTTTCGGGCGCAACTTCTTCAATCAGCTTTTCCACCCTGCGGATATGGCTCGAAAGGTGCTCCATGGACATGATCTGCTCCGCGTCGACAACCAGCACCATCCGCTGGATCTCGTTTTCGAGCTCCCTGATGTTCCCGGGCCAGTCATACGTCTTGAGCGCGTCCTGCGCGGTCTGGCTGATGCCGCCCACGGTCTTGCCGAACTCCTGCGAATACTTGCGAAGGAAAAAGCTGCAGAGCTGGTCGATGTCCTCGCGTCTCTCCCTCAGCGAGGGGACGCGTATGGGAAAAACGTTGAGCCGGTAATAAAGATCCTCCCTGAACCTGCCCTCGGATACCTCCTTCTGGATGTTCCTGTTCGACGCGGCGACGACCCTCACGTCGACCTTCTTGCTCGCCGAGGCGCCCACGGGCCTGACCTCGCTGTCCTGCAGGACCCGCAGGAGCTTTCCCTGGACGGAGAGCGGCATCTCCGTGACCTCGTCGAGGAAAAGCGTGCCGCCGTCGGCCGTCTCGAAAAGCCCCTTCTTGTCCCTGTCCGCCCCGGTGAAGGATCCCTTCTTGTGACCGAACAGCTCGCTCTCGAGAAGCGTCTCGGGCATGGCCGCGCAGTTGATGGCCACGAAGAGCTTGTCCTTCCTGACCGAGTTGTAATGGATCATCGACGCGACGATCTCCTTGCCCGTGCCCGTCTCTCCCTCGATGAGGATGGAAACCTTGGTGTCCCTGACCTTCTGCGCTTTTTCGTACACCTCTTTCATGGCCTTGCTCGCGCACTGCACGAAGCCAAGCCGCTTTTTCTCCTCCTCGCCCTTGAGGTAGTAGTTTTCCCCCTCCAGCTTCTTTTCCGCGACCTGCAGCTTTTCGAAGAGCACGGCGTTCTGAAGGGCCAGCGATATCTGCGCTGCGAACAGCAGGAACAGGCGCAGGTCGTCCTGCCTGAAAATCTTCGGCGACTCCCTGTTGTCCACCTGGAGAAGCCCGGTGATCTCATCCCCTATCCACAGGGGGGTGGCCATGGTCGAGAGGATCTGCGCGCCCACGATCGACTCCGTCTCGCCCACTTCCTCGGGAGCGTTTGCCACGAGCACCGCCCCCTTTTCCTCAAGCACCTTGTTGATGATCGTCTGGCTTATCTGGAACGTCTCCCTTGTTTTACCCCTGTCACGCTCGCTGCACAGCATCTGCACGAACTTGCGGCTTGGAGGGTCGTACATGGCCAGGCAGAGGTGGGTCGCCTTGGGAAGAAGCTCGAACACCGCGGTCTGCACCGATGCCATGACCTCGTTCAGGTCGAGCTCCCATTTCAGCTTGCACAGCACGCGGTACAGCAGATTCAGGCTCCCTATGTCCCCGCCGATGGTGGCCTGGAACTTGTCCACATCCCGGATTCTGACTACCGCCGTGAGAGCGGTGCCCACCTCCTCGCGGGTGAAGCGCTTTGAAAAGCTGACTCCGATGACAACGGGCTGGCGGGCCGACCCTATGAGAACGAGGTCCCCTTCCTGAATTTCCGAAACGAATTGACCCGAGTCCGCGCTCAGGGTGATTTTTTCATCGCCCCTGATAACCGCGGAGCCGTTCGTGGACTTGAGGTCTTCATAGACCCACTTCCTGCCATCCCGCCTGAACTCTCCGTGAACCGTGGAAACGTGGATATCGTCGATGGGAAGCTGGTTTTTTACGTCCCTGCCGACCTTGACGGCCTGCTCTTCGGTGTCGACTCCTCGCCCCTTGCCCGTCCCTTCTAGAATTTCCAGTATTATCATTTGAGAAAGCGTACCTAGTCGGCCTCGGCCTCCGCGGGCACGGCCCCGCCGGCGTGCAGGTCCGCCAGTTTGCCGCCCTGGCGCTGCAGGAGGATTGCAAGGAGGCTCTCGGCGTCGTTCGCGCGGACCTTGAACTGGGGTTTCGCACGCCAGTAGGGAATGATTTTCTTCAGCCTGTCGCAGGTCTTCGAGGGCTGGCAGCCGCCGGGATGTAAATTCTTGACGAGCATGAACATGACCTTCAGCACGTCCTGGTTGGTCGAGCGCATCAGCGCGGTGACGTCATTGACCTTGTCCGGCGTAATAGCCTCGGTCTTTCTCAGGAGCGTGAACAGCGCCTTCTCCTGGATGCGCCAGGAAGAATCATTCAGTTTTCCGAGCCAGCAGCCCGTGTCCTCTCCGCACTCCTTGGCTGCCTGGAACCTCTCGGTGAATTCGACCATCTCCTTTCTCACCTCCTCGTCCTCCTCCTCGGAGACCGCCTTCTGGTACGGATCGAGGTATTCGCCGCCCGCAATCTTCGACAGCGCGAGCGCGGAGCGCAGCCTGTAGGTGCGGTCCCACTTTTCCTTGTCCGTCATCATGTTGAAAAGAATTTCCGAGGTCTTCTTGGGGGCCTGGTAATACTCGAAAGCTTCCACGATGCCCGGGATGGTTCCGAGCTGCGCGTCCTTGGCCGTGATCATCTTGATCATCTCGTCGAGGGCCGGCGCGTAACCGATCTGGCCCAGCGAAATGGCCGTGAAACCGCTGACAGCGGGGTCCGGGTCCGCGAGCCTTTTCATCATTTCGTCGAGAATGTGCTGCTCCGTGACGCCGAGCTCGGCGAAGATCCTGCCGATCTTGTCCTCCTTAACGCCCTGGATGAACGCGTATTTCACAGCGTCTTCCTCGAGGGCCTTGTCCTCGCCCTTGTAGGCCTGCAGCAGCCCGTCCATCACCTGCGCCCTGTGCTCGATGGCGATCTTGCACAGCGCGACCCTGCACTGCTGGTAAATGGTGGCGCCGCGCCCCTGCATGAAAAGCCCCCTGATCAGGATGGGAACCGCCGCGGGGTCGCCGATGTCGCCCAGCGCGGAAGCGGCCTTCATGTTGAGGAAGAAATCCTGCTCGTCGGCCGTGGTTTCCATGACCGAGATAAGGACGTTGAGCGCCTCCTGCCTGTTCGACGTGTTGGGCTTTTTGATGAGAATGGCCTGCAGGGCCGCGATCGCGCTGCGCATGATCCAGTCTTCCTCGGGCCGGTTGCGCGAGCCCTCACCCCTGGACTTGCGCGCCACCTGGGCTTTCTTGACCATTCCAACGATCTTGGGGATCGAGGCATCGGAGCCCAGCACGCCCAGCGCTTCCGCGCCCTTGCTGGCGTCCGTTTCGTTGATCCCCTCCTGGTAATCGAGGAGCTCCTCGAAGGCCGGGATGGCCCGCTCGTCGGCGATCCTCGCCAGGATCGCAAGAATATTACTTCTGTTGATGTTGTCGGTCTTGTACTTGTTGAACGTATCCAGGAGCACGGGAACGACCTGGTCCCTGACTTTTATGACCTCCGGGTCGTTTTCATTTAACTTCGCCTTTTCCAGCGCCTGGTTATAAAGCTCGCCGAGCATTTTAGTGGCCTGCTCCCTGAAGGCGGGCTCCTTGACCTTCTTGGCCCAGTACCCGGGGTCGCTCTCATCCTTACAGCCGCCAATAAAACCCGCAACCATTATTACGAAAACGAAAAGGCAACCTTTTGACTTAAACATGCAATTTCCTCCTGAAATATTAATTTTTAATACTGCAACTATAAGAATTTTTATTATGTCCTGTCAATGAAAAAGCCATAAAAAATATAATGGATGTCGGCCTGATATCCTTTACAAACAAACATAAAATCTATAAATTTGTTAGCGGAAATCAAATATGGTTTAAAATAATCTCAAGCGGGGCAGGGGAGCCTTCAGGCTCCCATCCTTTTCCCGTTTCGGGAGGCTAAAGCCTCCCCTACCCGGGTTTTTGTCGGGAGGCTAAAGCCTCCCCTACCCGGGTTTTTGTCGGGAGGCTAAAGCCTCCCCTACCCGGGTTTTTGTCGGGAGGCTAAAGCCTCCCCTACCCGGGTTTTTGTCGGGAGGCTAAAGCCTC
>JBDRLK010000607.1:0-2971 GCA_043813155.1 Pseudomonadota bacterium
ATGGATGAAATTCAAGATTCAAGGCCCGGCCCCCATACTCCCCCGGAATCGTACATGGGGCGCCATTTGTCCGGGGCACTTGAAAATATGCCTTTTATTAGTTAAATTAAAAAACTTCAGAGACGATCTTTTTAAGGAGGAAAAGATGTCGAAAATAAACCCTGAAGACGTCAGCATCAGGATGCTGAGAAACGATGATTTCAGCGCGATCGTGGAAATAGACAGCATGGTGGGGAAGAAGACGAGACCCCAGTATTACGAGAGGAAGCTGAGGAGGCTGACCGATTCGAGCGAACAGATCGTCTCCTCGCTCGTTGCCGAGCACGGGGGCAGGGTCGTGGGGTTTTTAATGGGCGAGGTTTATCACGGCGAGTTCGGCATCCCGGAAAGCCAGGCCGCGATCGACACCATCGGCGTGGACCCGAGGGCGCAGAGATCCGGCATTGCGGAAATGCTGTTCGAAGAGTTCGTCACGAACATGAAGGCCATTGGCGTGACCTCGATCCGTACGCTCATCAACTGGAATGATTTCAGCCTTGCAGGCTTTTTCAACAAGGTGGGCTTTTCTCCCACGCCCGTTCTCAACCTCGAGCTTAAAATATGATTGCGCTTCAGGGGGAGGCGCGCTATAGGGTAGTGATTGGTCCAATCTTAACATCTTTTAAAGGAGGCTTTGCATGAAAGTCACGCGAAGGGATTTTGTAAAGGCGGGCGCAACCGTGGCCGGCGCGGCCCTGATGGGGGATTTTCTGCTCTCGTGCACGGCGGGGCAGAAGCGATACAAGGTGGCCATGACGGGCGACAAGATCATCATCAACCTGGATGAGTTTCCGTTTCTGAAAGAGGAGTGGGGAGGGGGAATCTTCGCGGCCGGCAAGAAAGTGGGGCTCGTGGTGGTCAATACCCCCGACGGGTACGTGGCCTTCAAGGTCAACTGCACGCACAAGCAATGCGCCGTCGACTGGGTAAAGGAGGAAAAGCACTTTGTCTGCCCCTGCCACAAGGGGACGTATGATATTGACGGAAGCGTGGTGAGCGGGCCCCCGCCCGAGCCCCTTAAGAGGTGGCTCGTGGCCGAGGAGGGCGGCAAACTCTTCATTACCGAAGCATGAGTCGATGATGCGCCTGGTTTTTATCATCATTCCGGTCTGGGCGGCTCTCCTTTCGGGCGCGTGCAGCAGTTGCGGAAAAAAGGAAGGGGGCGGCGAGGGCACCGTGCAGGACGCCGCAGTCGAGGACGCGATCGGGGCGGTGCGCAAGGAACCGGTGAGCTGGAAGGATGACAGCGGCCTGCTCAAGGCGAGCTCCGAGTTTCCCTTTGGAACGCCCATTCCGGTCAACATGTCGAAGGTCACCTCGGGAAAGACCTGGTGCAGGTATGAGGGCAAATGGAAAGTCAAGGAGCTCATGGATTTCTACA
This sequence comes from Pseudomonadota bacterium, assembly GCA_043813155.1. Lineage (GTDB taxonomy): Bacteria > Myxococcota_A > Polyangia > DRWM01 > DRWM01 > JBDRLK01. The sequence continues at coordinate 1,421 of JBDRLK010000607.1, forward strand.
GGAAGTACCTCACCCTTCCCGAGAACACGTTCGTCGAGGAAAAGGGCAGGGCATTCATTTTCAAGGACGCGCGGCCCGTGAAGCCGGGCAATCCCGGAAGGGTGGTCGAGGTTCGCGTTACCGATGAAAAGCACAGGGCGGTAACAGCCGTCACCATCTTCGACAGGAGCCGGGCCGCCGGGTTGGGCAAGATGAAAAATGGGGAGAAAAAACAGCCCTATGACCCCCACACGTGGAAACCCGACAGGCCCGGCGATCTTCCCCCGGACGAGCTTCTGTAACAGCCTAACCCCTGATTTCAGTGATGTCGAGCTGGGCCTGGAGCCAGTCCTTCCTGTCCTTGAGGGTCTTGAATTCGAGGGAGTCGATGGATTCCTTGCAGTCTTTCAGCTTTTCCTCTGTTTCGCTCAGCTTTTCCCTGACCTCTTTGACATCCACCTCGTCGGCCAATGCGGCTTTTTCCGTGAGGATGATGACCCTGCCGGGCTCCACTTCCGCGAAGCCGGACTGGATGGCAATGGGCGTGGGCCTGTCCTTGCGCCTGGCGACCACGACGCCCGCCTGCAAAAGGGTCAGCAGGGGCGCGTGGCCGGGGAGAACGCCGAACTCCCCCTCGACGGAAGAGGCGCTCACCGAATCGAATTCATCGGAAATAACCTGTCTTGTCGGCGTTACGAGGTCGAGCTTTATGTTGTCTGCCATGGTCGTCCTATCAGGCGCGCCGAGGGCGCGCAGCTACGGTCATTAGCGTGCTATTCCTCGGATGCCTTTCGTATCTTCTCCGCCTTTTTCCTGGCCTCGTCCAGGTTGCCCACCATGTAGAACGCCTGCTCGGGCAGGTCGTCGACCTCGCCGGCCGCGAGCTGCTTGAAGCCGTCGATGGTCTCCTGGAGCGGCACGTATTTGCCCTCGAGGCCCGTGAACTGCGCGGCCACGAAGAAGGGCTGCGAGAGAAACCGCTCGATTTTCCTGGCCCGGGACACTGTCTGCTTGTCTTCCTCGGAGAGCTCCTCCATGCCCAGGATGGCGATGATGTCCTGGAGGTCCTTGTACTTCTGCAGGATTTTTTGCGTGTCCCTCGCCACCTTGTAGTGCTCCTCGCTGATGATCCTCGGGTCGAGAAGCGTGCTCGTCGAGTCGAGCGGGTCAACGGCGGGGTAGATCCCCAGCTCGACGATTCTCCTGCTCAGGACCGTGGTCGCGTCGAGGTGGGCGAAGGTGGTGGCCGGGGCCGGGTCCGTGAGGTCGTCGGCCGGGACGTAAATGGCCTGGACGGACGTTACGGAGCCCTTTGTCGTGGACGTGATCCTTTCCTGGAGCTCGCCCATCTCGGTGGCGAGATTGGGCTGGTACCCGACGGCCGAGGGCATCCTGCCCAGGAGCGCGGACACCTCGCTTCCGGCCTGGACAAACCTGAAGATATTGTCGATAAAGAGAAGAACGTCCTGCCCCTTGGCGTCCCTGAAATACTCCGCCACGGTCAGGGCGCTCAGGCCGACCCTGAGGCGGGCGCCGGGCGGCTCGTTCATCTGGCCGAACACCATCACGGTC